>CBFGNA010000440.1:0-2721 GCA_965650045.1 uncultured Polaromonas sp. | reverse complement strand
GACCCTCAAGTCATGGGGTTTTCCGGTCGCAGCCCTTACCCAGACTGCGCAAGGTGCTCCCGAATTGATAGCGTTTCACGCGAAGATCGCGCGCGAGCGGGATCAACTGCCCTATGACATCGACGGGGTGGTTTACAAGGTCAACAGCCTGGCCTTGCAGAAAAAACTGGGTTTCGTGACGCGCGAGCCACGCTGGGCCGTGGCGCACAAATACCCGGCGCAGGAGCAGATGACGACCGTGCTGGCGATTGATGTGCAGGTCGGCCGCACCGGCAAACTGACGCCGGTGGCCAAGCTGGCGCCGGTGTTTGTCGGCGGTGTCACCGTGACCAACGCCACCCTGCACAACGAGGATGAGGCCAGGCGCAAGGATGTGCGGGTCGGCGACACCGTGATCGTGCGCCGTGCCGGCGACGTGATTCCCGAGGTGGTCAGCGTGGTTCTTCCAGCCGTTCCCCCTGAGCCTGTCGAAGGGCTTCGACAGGCTCAGCCCGAACGAGGTCAAATGTTCACCATGCCGCGAACCTGCCCGGTCTGCGGCTCCGACGCGGTGCGGGAAGAGGGCGAGGCCGACTACCGCTGCACCGGCGGCCTGTTCTGCGGCGCGCAGCGCAAGGAGGCCATCCTGCATTACGCGCACCGGCGCGCTGTCGAGATCGAAGGCCTGGGCGACAAGCTGGTCGAGCAGATGGTCGATGCCAACATCATCCGGACCCTGCCCGACCTCTACAAGCTGGGCCTGACGGCGCTGGCCGGCCTGGAGCGCATGGCCGACAAGTCGGCGCAGAACCTGTTGCAGGCACTCGAAAAATCCAAGTCCACCACCTTGCCGCGTTTCCTCTTTGGCCTGGGCATCCGCCACGTGGGCGAGGCCACGGCCAAGGAGCTGGCGCGCCATTTCGGCAAGCTGGACGCCATCATGAATGCGAGCGAGGCTCAGTTGCTTGAAGTCAGCGACGTCGGCCCCATTGTTGCCACCAGCATCCGTACCTTTTTCGACCAGGCGCACAACCGCGAGGTGGTCGAACAGTTGCGCTCTTGCGGCGTGCACTGGCCAGAGGGCGAGCCGGCCGCGCGTGCGCCGCAACCGCTGTCGGGCAAGACCTTTGTCATCACCGGCACCTTGCCGACCTTGAGTCGCGACGAAGCCAAGGACAAGGTCGAGGCTGCCGGCGGCAAGGTGGCTGGATCGGTCAGCAAGAAAACCGACTACGTGGTGGCTGGCGCAGAGGCCGGCAGCAAACTGACCAAGGCGCAGGAACTGGGCATCACGGTGATCGACGAAACCGGCTTGTTGCTGCTGCTGGAAGCGCCTGCCAGCTGACTTTTTCAGGGGGCTGGCGGGATGGCCTCAGGCAACTTCTCCGGCCGCCGCCACAGCCAGACCAGCACGCAGGCCATGACAGCGATGGCCACCAGCGCCACCCAGCGCTTCGGCAGGGTTCCCAGCATGATCAAGGCGCTGCCGCTCATGGTCAGGGTCGCCAGCCATTTGGCGCGCCGGCGCACCACACGGCCGCGCCGCCACTCCGTCAACATCGGCCCGAAGGCGCGGTGAGCTTCCAGCCAGGCCAGCAGTTTCGGTGAACTGCGGGCCGCAGCCCAGGCCGACAGCAGGATGAAGGGAACCGTCGGCAGCACCGGCAGGAACAGGCCGATGATGCCCAGCACGAGGCTGGCGAGCGCCAGGACTATCAGCAGCCAGCGCACCGGTGCGGCGGGCGGCGCAGTAGCCGTGGAGGTTTGATCAGAACGTTCATCCATATCCCATTTTGCCGTGCGACATGGGTGAACTCTGCTGTTCTGCTGTTCTGCTGTTCTGCTGATCTGGGACTTCCCTGGCGTGGTCACGGGGCTTTACGGTGTTCAGGCGTCCATCCGGCGCTACTGGCAAGACGGTAAACTGCGGCCATGAATCGTCAAACAGCACTCAGGCTTCTGTCAGAGCACAAATCACGTTTGGTCAGCCGGTTTGGCGTGACCAAACTTGCTTTGTTTGGGTCGACTGCCCGGGATTCTGCAACAGACCAAAGTGATGTCGATGTGCTTGTCGCCTTCGATGGCCCTGCGACCTCAGCCCGCTATTTCGGCGTGCAGTTTTACCTCGAAGACCTTTTGGACTGCCGCGTTGATCTGGTCACAGAGAAAGCGCTTCGAGCCGAATTCCGGTCCTACGTCGAGCAGGATGCTGTTCATGTCTGACCTCGTGCCAAACAGGGAATGGCGGTTTTATATTGATGACATGCTCGGTTTCTGTGCCCGCGTGCAGACCTTTACGGCCGGGCTTGATCAAGCAGGATTTGTTGCCGATGCGCTGCACTTTGATGCCACGGTCCGCAATCTTGAGTTGATTGGCGAGGCTGCCACGCATATCCCGGAATCTGCCCGTGCCTCATTTCCGCAAATTCCGTGGCGCATGCTCATCGCCACGCGCAATCGGCTCATTCACGGCTATCTGGGTATCGACAACGACACGCTCTGGAGTATTGTTGAGACCGATGTCCCGGCATGCTGGTTGGGTTGCAAAACCTGAAAGCGAAGTGCGCCCCATGACCATCCGCGAAATTCTCAAAATGGGCGATCCGCGCCTGCTCCGTGTTGCCCCGCCCGTGACCGCGTTCGACACCGACGCGCTCCATCTGCTGGTGGCCGACATGTTCGACACCATGCGTTCGGTCAACGGCGCCGGCCTGGCTGCCCCGCAGATCGGCGTGGATCTGC
>CBFGNA010000439.1:0-2733 GCA_965650045.1 uncultured Polaromonas sp. | reverse complement strand
CAACGACGCGATTGAAACTGCCGAGAAAGCCGTGGAGATCGCCAAAGGCATCGGTTACCCCGTGATGATCAAGGCTTCAGCCGGCGGTGGCGGCAAGGGCCTGCGCGTCGCCTTCAACGACAAGGAGGCGCTGGAAGGCTTCACCTCGTGCCGCAATGAGGCGCGCAACAGCTTCGGTGATGACCGTGTCTTCATCGAGAAGTTTGTCGAGGAGCCGCGCCACATCGAGATCCAGTTGCTGGGCGACAGCCACGGCAATGTGATTTACCTGAACGAGCGCGAATGTTCGATCCAGCGCCGGCACCAGAAGGTCATTGAAGAGGCGCCAAGCCCGTTCATCAGTGACGCGACGCGAAAAGCCATGGGTGAGCAGGCGGTGGCGCTGGCCAAGGCCGTCAAGTACCAGAGCGCCGGCACAGTAGAGTTTGTGGTCGGCAAGGACCAGAGTTTTTATTTCCTCGAGATGAACACCCGCCTGCAGGTCGAACACCCGGTCACCGAATGCATCACCGGCCTGGACCTGGTCGAGCTGATGATTCGCGTCGCCGCCGGCGAGAAGCTGCCGCTGGCGCAGAAGGATGTGCAGCGCAATGGCTGGGCCATCGAGTGCCGCATCAACGCCGAGGACCCCTTCCGCAACTTCCTGCCATCCACGGGCCGGCTGGTGCGTTTCCAGCCGCCGAAAGAAACCATGTTCGCTTCGGACACGGCGCAGTTGTACGGCGTGCGGGTCGATACCGGGGTGCAGGACGGCGGCGAGATCCCGATGTTTTACGACTCGATGATTGCCAAGCTGATCGTGCACGGCAAGGACCGTCTGGATGCAATTGCCAAAATGCGCGACGCGCTCAATGCCTTTGTGATCCGCGGCATCAGCAGCAACATCCCGTTCCAGGCGGCGCTGCTGGCGCATCCGAAGTTTGTCGCGGGCGACTTCAACACCGGCTTCATCGCCGAGAACTACGCCCAGGGTTTCCACGCGGAAGACGTGCCGCATGCCGACCCGGACTTTCTGCTGGCGCTCGCCGCCTACGTCAATCGCCGCATGCTCGGCCGCGCGGCTGGCATCAGCGGGCAGATGCCGGGCCACGGCGTGACCGTCGGTGAGGCGTTTGTGGTGATCGCGCTCGGCGCCGGCGGCGCCAATACGCCACATCCGGTGGTGGTGCGTGATTTTGATGCCAAATCGGGCTCCAGCCGAATAGACACGGGCGCAAGCAGCTATGAAATCTGTAGCAGCTGGCACCTCGGTGGGGCCCGCATTCGCGGCACCGTCAACGGCAAACCGTTTGCCGCGCAGGTCGAGCGTGGCGTGGGCCGCAATCCGCTGGCCATTCGCATTGCCCACGACGGCACCCGGCTGGACGCGCTGGTGCTGTCGCCGCGCGCGGCCGCACTGCATGCACTGATGCCTTACAAGGCGCCGCCCGACATGAGCCGTTTTGTGCTGTCGCCCATGCCCGGCCTGCTGGTCGAGGTGGCGGTGCAGCCGGGCCAGAAGGTACAGGCCGGTGAACGCGTCGCGGTGATTGAGGCGATGAAAATGGAAAACGTGCTGTTCGCCACGGCCGACGGCGTGGTCGGCAAGGTGCTGGCGGGCAAGGGCGAATCGCTCAGCGTGGATCAACCCATCGTGGAGTTTGTCTGATGTCCCGCCCGTTCAAGGTGCTGGGCATCCAGCAAATCGCCATCGGCGGACCCGACAAGACGCGCCTGCAGAAGCTGTGGGTCGAGATGCTGGGCCTCGAAGTCACCGGCACTTTCCGCAGCGAGCGTGAAAATGTCGATGAAGACATCTGCGCCATCGGCAGCGGCCCGTTCAAGGTCGAGGTGGACCTGATGCAGCCGCTGGACCCCGACAAAAAACCGGCGGTGCACAGCACGCCGCTGAACCATGTCGGCTTGTGGATCGACGATTTGCCCAAAGCCGTTGAATGGCTGACGGCGAACGGTGTGCGTTTTGCACCCGGTGGCATCCGCCCTGGCGCAGCCGGTTTCGACATCTGTTTTTTGCACCCCAAAGCCAGCGAGGAGTTCCCGATTGCCGGCGAGGGCGTGCTGATCGAGCTGGTGCAGGCGCCGCCCGAGGTGGTCAAGGCCTTCGGCGCGCTGGCCGGCGGCTGAACGGCTTCAGGCGGTCTCGGCCGGAAGGGCCTGCAGCCAGCGCTGAAGCTCGGCACGTGTGGCTTCCCAGCTGTCGAGCAGCTGGCGCTCCAGTACCGCGGCATCGCCGGTCAAGGTGCCGACCCCGGCCTGGCTTTCAATGCCTTCGCACAGGCGCGCCAGCGCCACCGCCCCCACATTGCCGGCCGATCCACGCAGCGCGTGCGCGGCTTCCGACAGGGTGCTCATGTCGCCCGCGTCGTGGGCGGTGGTGATGGCGCTGATGCGCGCGGGCACGTCGGCCATGAACAAGGTCACGATGGCGCGCGCGGTGCTGAAGTCCGGATCGAAGCTGCGAAACTCTTCCAGCCGGCCGAAGTTCATGACGCCGCCACCGGGGCCAACCGGCGCCAGTTGCAGGGGCGCGTGCGCAGCAGGCGAAGCAGGCGAAGAGGCACCGGCCGCGGTCCAGCGCGCCAGCACGTCGGTCAGCGCCGCCACCTGCAGCGGCTTGGTCAGGTAGTCGTCCATGCCGGCCGCCGCACAGCGCTCGCGGTATTCCGAAGAAGCGTCGGCCGTCAGCGCGACGATGGGCGGGGAGGCTGCACCAAAGCGTTTGCGGATTTCGCG
>CBFGNA010000438.1:0-2752 GCA_965650045.1 uncultured Polaromonas sp. | reverse complement strand
TGCTCTACCGACTGAGCTACCGGGCCTGAGCCTCAGATTATATATCAGGCGGCGCGCTTGCCCCGGGTCAGGTCCACGCCCAGCTGTTTGAGCTTGCGGTACAGATGGGTGCGTTCCAGACCCGTCTTTTCGGCCACACGGGTCATGGAACCGCCCTCCTTGGCGAGATGAAATTCAAAGTAGGCCTTTTCAAATTCATCACGTGCATCACGCAAGGGTTTTTCCAGCAGGAAACTTTGTGTCGCCTGGGGTCCAAGCTCAACGACCTGCATGGCAACACCGCCCGTCATGGCGGCTTCCACAGTCAGTTCTGCGGCATGGAGTGCGGTGGTCTGCGGCAGCATGGGCTTGCGGCCGACGGCTTTGACCAGGCCCTGTTCGACGGCCTTGAGCAATTTCTGCAGGGTGATGGGTTTTTCGAGGAAGGCCATGGCGCCAATCTTGGTCGCCTCAACCGCGGTGTCGATGGTGGCGTGGCCGCTCATCATGATCACCGGCATCGTCAGCTGGCCGCTGGATGACCATTCCTTGAGCAGCGTCACGCCGTCGGTGTCGGGCATCCAGATGTCCAGCAGCACCAGATCGGGACGGGCCCGCCCGCGCGCGGCACGGGCCTGGGCTGCGTTTTCTGCCAATTCGACCTGATGGCCTTCGTCGTTGAGAATTTCCGACAGCAGGTCGCGTATGCCCAGCTCGTCGTCAACCACCAAAATATTTGCCATGATGAATCGCTATCCCTAACCAGCGGTTATCGATCCTGCGGCCGCCCCAGCGCTGCGTTCGCAAGTGTTGTTAAGTCACAACCGCGAATGATAACGATACTTGGGCGCCCTGCACGACACCGTCCACCACGCGATTTGAAATATCGATGCGTGCTCCGTGCTCGTCGGCAATTTTTTTGACCACCGCCAGGCCAAGCCCCGTGCCTTTGACCTTGGTGGTGACATAGGGCTCGAACGCCCTCTTCAGGATGTGTTCGGGGAAGCCGCTCCCGTTGTCGCGCACCGTCAGCCGCACGCGGCGCGACGTTGCGGAGTACTCGGTGCGCATCGTCACCAGCGCCTGGCGGCCGGGTGCAAGCCCTTCCTGCGCGTCCTGGGCGTTTTGCAACAAGTTGTGAATAACCTGCCGAATCTGTTGTGAATCGGCCTTTATCGGCGGACAGCCCGGCTCCAGCTCCACCTGCACCGGCACGATGGCGTTGTCGCTGGCGTAAAGCTGGATCACGTCGCTGACCAGTGCGTTGAGGTCCACCGGCTTGAGCTCGGCGGCCGGCAAGCGCGCGTAGTCGCGGAACTCGTTGACCAGCCGCTTCATCGCATCGACCTGGTCAACGATGGTCTTCACGGACTTGGTCAGCAGCAGCTGTTCGGGCTCGGCGATCCTGCCGGTGAGTTTCATTTCAAGCCGCTCGGCCGATAACTGGATCGGCGTCAGCGGATTCTTGATTTCATGCGCAAGCCGCCGCGCCACCTCGCCCCAGGCCTGGGCACGCTGGGCCGAGACCATTTCGGACACATCGTCGAACACCAGCAGGCATTCGTTGCCGGGCATCTTGGCACCCCGCGCAATCAGGGTGATGGCGTTGTCGGGCGTGCCGGGTTGCGCTGCATTGATTTCGAAGGACTGCTGCCAGTGCTCGACGCCATGCAGGGTGTTCTCGCCGAAATAGGTGTCGAACTGGGCCTGCACCCCTTGCGCAAACGCCTCCATGCCGGGCACCTCGCTGAGGGCTTGTCCGTGATGGGCTGCCAGCGGCGCACGCAGGATGCGGGTGGCGCCGGGGTTGCTGCTCAGGATCCGCCCCCTGAGGTCCAGCACCATGACGCCAGCGGTCAGGTTGTCCAGGATGGTCTGCAGGTTGGCCCGGGCGGCATCGACCTGGTCCATGCTTTTTTGCACCGCACCGCGCGCATCGGCCAGCTGCTGGGTCATGTCGGCGAAGGAACGGGTCAACCCGCCCAGTTCGTCCTTGCCCTGCAGCGCGGCCTTGGGCGTGAGGTCACCCTGGGCGACCTGCCTGACACCTTCGGCAAGGACAAGCAGCGGGCGGGCCAGCTGGTTGCCCAGCACCACCGCCAGCAGCACGGCGCCAAACACCGCCAGAAAAAGGCTCAGCGTCAAGGTGCCGATGTACATCTTGCGCAGGCCACCGCGTGCCAGCGCACGCTCCTGGTATTCGCGATTGGCCTCCTGCACGGCAATGGCATTGGCCACAAGGCTGGCCGGCAAAAGCTCGGTCACCTGCAGGAAACGGTTCTCGCCGAACAGGCCGAGCTCGGGGCTGTTGACAAGCGCCAGCGCCTTGATGCGCGGGGCGGCATTGGGGGCGCCGGACGACGCGGCGACAGGCGTTCCGGGTGCAGTTCCCGCCGGTTCGGCGCCGGGGGGTTCGAGTCCGGGCAAGGTCACCTCGTCCAGCCCCTCGATCTGCGTGGCCACGCGCTGGGCGCGCGCGTTGCGCAGCAACTGGCCGGGGGGCCGCTCCGGCTTGATCGAATAACGCGAGTCGCCTGCACTCGCAATCATCTGGCCCGAGGCTGTCCAGAGCACCACATCATTGACCGCCAACTGGTCGCGCAGGCGCTCCAGTGCCAGGCCGGCGGTGGCATCGGGCGTCTGTGCAAGCTGGCTGGCGGCTACACGGGTTTTGTTGGCCAGCTCGGAGGCCAGCGTGTCGAGCGTGACCCGGCCGAGGTTAAGACCGGCGTCCAGCGCACCTTCGACCTTGACATCAAACCAGCTTTCAATG
>CBFGNA010000437.1:0-2755 GCA_965650045.1 uncultured Polaromonas sp. | reverse complement strand
TCCACCGTGCGGCGAATATCGTCAATGTCCGAAAAATCAAGCCCGGGATCAACGCCCTGCGTGTAGAGGTTGAGCGCGACGTTGACCAGGTCAAGATTGCCGGTGCGCTCACCATTGCCGAACAAACAGCCCTCGACACGGTCGGCACCCGCCATCAGGGCCAGTTCGGCGGCAGCCGTCCCGGTCCCGCGGTCATTGTGGGGATGCACCGAGAGAATCACCCCGTCCCGCCGTTCGATATGACGATGCATCCATTCGATCATGTCGGCAAAAATATTGGGTGTGGAATGCTCGACGGTTGTCGGCAAGTTGATGATGCATTTGTTGTCGGGGCCGACCTGCCAGACCTCTGTCACCGCATCCACCACGCGTTTTGAGAAAGCCAATTCGGTGTCGGAGAACATCTCGGGCGAGTACTCAAAGGTCCACGCAGTTTCAGGCTGTGCCGCCGCAAGCGTTTTGAACAGGAGGGCATTGCGCTGCACCAGTTCGACGATGCCGTCTTCGCTCAAGCCCAGCACCACCCGCCGCATGATGGGTGCCACCGGATTGACCATGTGCATGATGGCCCGGCGCGCGCCTTTGAGCGACTCGAAAGTGCGCTCGATCAGGGGCTCACGGGCGTGCGTGAGTACCTGGATGCTCACATCGTCGGGGATCAGGTCTTTCTCGATGAGCTCGCGCACAAAGTCAAACTCCACCTGAGAGGCAGAAGGGAAACCCACTTCGATTTCCTTGAACCCGATCTTCACCAGCGTCTGGAACATGCGGTGTTTGCGCGCCAGATCCATGGGTTCGATCAGTGCCTGGTTGCCGTCACGCAGATCGGTGCTCAGCCAGATCGGCGCCTGCGTCAGCACGGCATCAGGCCACGTGCGGTCGCGCAAACCAACCGGTTTGAAGGGGGGATATTTGCTGGCAGCTTGTTTCAACATGGAGGTCTCGTCGATTGTGAAATTACAAACCCAGCAACCCAAAGAAAAACGGCCCGTTGCTGGTGCAAACGGGCCGTGGAATGGGGTGTACGCGTGCGCGCTACCGTCTCCGCCCGTTGGCAGATAGCAGTAGTGCTAGCGAAATCTTGTTCATGGCTGGCAATGTATCACACAAATCAGGCGGCTGTCACTTGTGCAGGCCGCGCTCATCCGGCTCATCCGTGGAGGTGGAGATCACGCTGGTCTGCAGCCCTTTGGCCTTGCGCCAGCCATACAGCACATACCCAGAGAAACCGTAGATCACAAACAGGCCGAACATCACGGTGGGCGGGTCGATGTTGATCACGGCGATGCCGAGCGCGATCAGGACAATCACGGCAAACGGAACGCTGCGTTTGATGCTCAGATCCTTGAAACTGTAGAACGGCACATTGGTCACCATGGTCAGGCCGGCATACAGGGTCAGCCCGAACATCAGCCAGCGGACTTCCACGCCCGCCACGCCGGCCTCGGTCATGAGCCAGATAAAGCCTGCCACCAGGGCCGCAGCGGCCGGCGAGGGCAAGCCCTGAAAGAAGCGTTTGTCCACCACAGCCGTATTGACGTTGAATCGGGCCAGCCTGAGCGCGGCGCAGGCGCAGTAGACAAAAGCGGCAATCCAGCCCCATCGTCCCAGGCTGGTCAATGCCCACACATAAGCAATCAGGGCCGGTGCAGCGCCAAACGACACCATGTCGGACAACGAGTCCATCTGTTCACCAAAGGCGCTCTGCGTGTTTGTCATGCGCGCCACGCGGCCGTCCAGGCTGTCCAGCACCATGGCGCAGAAAACGCCCACGGCGGCCTGGTCGAAACGGCCATTCATGGCCATCACGATGGCGTAAAAACCGCCGAACAGGGCGGCCAGCGTGAACAGGTTG
Source organism: uncultured Polaromonas sp. (assembly GCA_965650045.1). Taxonomy (GTDB): domain Bacteria; phylum Pseudomonadota; class Gammaproteobacteria; order Burkholderiales; family Burkholderiaceae_C; genus Polaromonas. The sequence continues at coordinate 900 of CBFGNA010000437.1, read as the reverse complement.
GGCAGGATGTAGATGCCCTTGCGCCGCTTGCGCGGCACAACTTCTTCGACGTCGAGATCGGAATCGTGGCCGTCATGCATGGGAGGGGCTCCATTCATTGGAAAAGAGGGGACGCATGGGACGCGATGTGGAAGCCGAAAGGGTCATGCCCAGAGGATACCAAACGCCATGCATAAACAAAAAAAAGCCGCGCAGGCGTCCGGCGCGGCTTTCAGGGTGACGCTGACCGGGCCTGGTGAGCCCGTCCCTTCGTCAGTTGCGGGTCTGGTCAACCAGCTTGTTCTTGGCGATCCAGGGCATCATGGCGCGCAGCTTCTCGCCCACGACTTCGATCTGGTGTTCGGTGTTCAGGCGGCGACGGCTCAGCAGGGTCGGCGCGCCGGCACGGTTTTCCAGCAGGAAGCTCTTCGCATATTCGCCGGTCTGGATGTCTTTCAGGCACTTGCGCATCGCTTCTTTCGTCGCCGAGGTCACGATGTTCGGGCCAGTGACGTACTCACCGTATTCGGCATTGTTGGAGATCGAATAGTTCATGTTGGCGATGCCGCCCTCATAGATCAGGTCAACAATCAGTTTGAGTTCGTGCAGGCACTCGAAGTAGGCCATTTCCGGCGCATAACCGGCTTCCACGAGCGTTTCGAAACCAGCCTTGATCAGCTCGACCGTACCGCCGCACAGAACCGCCTGTTCGCCGAAGAGGTCGGTTTCGGTTTCTTCGCGGAAATTGGTCTCGATGATGCCGGCCTTGCCGCCGCCGTTGGCCATGGCGTAGCTCAGGGCCAGGTCACGCGCCTTGCCGCTCTTGTCCTGATGGACCGCGACCAGGTGAGGCACGCCGCCGCCCTGGGAGTAAGTGCTGCGCACCGTGTGGCCCGGGGCCTTGGGCGCCACCATCCAGAC
>CBFGNA010000436.1:0-2761 GCA_965650045.1 uncultured Polaromonas sp. | reverse complement strand
TTCCATCGTGAACATGTTCCTGTTCCCCTCGGGGCTGCTGTTGGGCGCAAACTTCACCATCATGGATTACCTGATCTGGAACGAGATCCCGACGGTGCTGGGCAACCTGGTGGGCGGCCTGGCGTTCACCGGTCTCACGCTGTACGCCACCAACATGAGAACCGGCGCGAAACGCTCCTACAACTGAGTGGAATGTCCGGTGAACTGAAGATCACAGCGGGCCAGTGTTCCGACAAGGGCCGCAAGACGATCAACCAGGATTTCCACGGCATCTACGTTCCGAAGGAGCCGCAGCTCAGCGCCAAGGGCATTGCGATTGCCCTGGCCGACGGCATCAGCAGCAGTGAAGTCAGCCAGGTGGCCAGCCAGTACGCGGTCACCGGTTTTCTGGAGGACTACTACTGCACCTCGGAGGCCTGGTCGGTCAAGACCTCGGCCGAGCGCATTCTGGCTGCGACCAATTCCTGGCTGCATTCGCAGACACAAAAAAGCCACTACCGCTACGACAGGGACAAGGGTTATGTCTGCACCCTGAGCGCCATGGTGATCAAGTCGGCCACCGCGCATATCTTTCACGTCGGGGATGCGCGGATTTACCGCTTGCGCAACCATGCGCTGGAGCAGCTGACCAGTGACCATCGTGTCTGGGTGAGCCAGCACGAGAGCCACCTGGGGCGTGCGCTGGGTGTCAACGCGCGGCTGGAGATCGACTACCAGACCGTGCCCCTGGAAACCGGCGATGTGTTTGTGCTGGCCACCGACGGGGTGTATGAACACTCCGACGCCAAATACATCGCCGCCACCGTGGCGGCAGGCCTGGATGATCTCGATGCGGCCGCCCGGCGCATCGTGGACGAAGCCTTGCGCCGCGGCAGCACCGACAACCTGACCTTGCAGCTGGTGCGCATCGAGCAGCTGCCGGAACAGGGCGAAGGCGAGTTTTACCAGCAGCTGCATGAGCTGCCCTTGCCGCCGATTTTGGAGGCGCGAAAGGTCTTTGATGGCTACCGCATCGTGCGCGAAATCCACGGCAGCAGCCGCAGCCACATCTACCTCGCGGTGGACAGCGAAACCAGCCAGATGGTCGCCATCAAAACCCCATCGATTGACCTGCGGAACGACGCGGCCTATCTGGAGCGCTTCCTGACCGAGGAGTGGGTGGCGCGCCGCGTCAGCAGCGCGCATGTGCTCAAGCCCTGCCTGCCGACCCGCAAGCGCAACTACCTGTATGGCGTCAGTGAATACATCGAAGGGCAGACGCTGGCCCAGTGGATGATCGACAACCCGCGGCCCGCGCTGGAGACGGTGCGCGGCCTGGTCGATCAGATCGCCCGTGGCCTGCGCGCCTTTCACCGGCTGGAAATGCTGCACCAGGACTTGCGGCCCAACAACATCATGATCGACCGGACCGGCACGGTGAAGATCATCGATTTCGGCGCCACCCGGGTCGCCAGCCTGATGGAAGCCGCCCCCGGCGGGCCGGAGGACATCCTCGGTACTGCGCAATACACGGCGCCCGAGTATTTCCTCGGGGAAAGCGGCTCGCCCGCCTCCGACGTGTTTTCGCTGGCGGTCATCACCTACCAGATGCTGACCGGGCGCTTGCCCTATGGCGCGCAGGTCGCCCGGGCGAGAACGCGTTCGGCGCAGAACAAGCTGAGTTATGAGTCGGTGCTCCACGAAGACTTGGAAATCCCCGCCTGGATTGACGGCGTGCTCCGCAAGGCCCTGCACCCCGATCCGGCCAGGCGTTATGCGGAGGCAGCAGAGTTTGCCTACGATCTGCGCCACCCCAATGCAGCTTTCCTGGGCAGGACGCGAGCGCCGCTGATCGAACGGCATCCGCTGCTGTTCTGGAAAGCGTTGTGTTTCATGCTCGCGGTGCTGCTGATCCTGTCGCTGGCGCTTCATACGGCCAGGCCTTAGGGCCGCGTGGCCGGTCAGCGCTGGCCTGGTCTGCTACTGAATCCATAGCTGACCACGCAAGGTGGGCAAGGGCTGGAGGCCATTTTGATGCTCAATTTGCAGCGAAGGGAAGCAATTCTGCCTTCAGGGCCTGGCCTCGCGCCACAGCGCAAACGGGTTCAGCGGTGTGCCGCGCCACCATTGTTTTTCGGCCCCGAGCTTGAACACGGCGAAATGCAGGTGCGGCGCATCGGGTGACGCGTTGCCGGTGCTGCCCACATAAGCAATCACCTGGCCCTTGCGCAGCTGGGCGCCTTCAACAATACCGTCGGCATAACTGTCGAGGTGGGCGTAGTAATAGGCGTATTGACCCGACGGATCGAACTGGTACAGCGTGACGCCGCCGGGCTTGCTGAGGAAAAGTTTGGCCACCGGGCCGTCCTCGACCGCCAGCACCGGCGTGCCGCGCGGCGCCATGATGTCCAGCGCTTCATGCTGCGCACCCGCGGCACGTGCCTGGGTGTAGGTGTCGCTCAGTTGCGCCGCGGTGACCCCGCGCACCGGCAGCGTCAGCCCGCGTGCGCGCAGCCCTGACACGTCAGAAGCATCCGCCGGTACGGCCAGCACGACGGGCGTGGGGCCGATGTTCGGCGCAGGTTCTGAAAGGGCTTGGGAAGCGGGTTGAGAAGCGGCTTGGGACGCAGGTTCGCCGGGCATGGCCGGGGAGGGCACCGCCACCGCGGCGACCGCGGCAGCGCCGGGCGCGGCAACCGGGACGGCGGCAGGAAGCTGCGTGGGCGGAGCGGGGCGGAACCAGGTGCCGATCACCACGCCCGCGGCCACGGCGAGCAGCGCG
>CBFGNA010000435.1:0-2773 GCA_965650045.1 uncultured Polaromonas sp. | reverse complement strand
GACCAGGCAGAACGGGTTTTGCACGGTTGCGATCTTGGCCAGGCCATGCTGGTCGGCCAGGCGCACAAACTCGTGCACGCCATAAGGCGTTTCATTGGACAGGCCGATGGCGCGCACCTTGCCGGCCTTGACCAGGCCGGACAGGGCTTCAAGCTGGTGGTGAATACTGGTAACCGGCTTGTCCTTGGCCGGATCGAAGTAGGCCATGCCGAAGGCCGGCACATGGCGCGCGGGCCAGTGGATCTGGTAGAGATCAATCGTCTCGGTCTGCAGGCGCCTGAGGCTGTCCTCGCAGGCCTGCACGATGTCCTGGCCCGTCAGGTCCGGGCTGCCCTTGCGAATCCAGTCCATGCCGCGCGCCGGGCCGGCCACCTTGGTCGCCACCACCATGTTGCTGCGGGCCCCGGGCCGGCTGGCCAGCCAGCGGCCAATGATGGTTTCCGTGGCGCCAAAGGTTTCAGCGCGCGCCGGCACCGAATACATTTCTGCCGCGTCGAGGAAATTGACGCCGCGCTCCAGCGAGCGGTCAAGAATGGCGTGGGCCGTGGCTTCATCGACCTGCTCGCCGAAGGTCATGGTGCCGAGACAAATGGGGGTGACCTGCAGCTCACTGCTGCCGAGTTGGACTTTGTTCATGGATGGTGTGGAAGACAGATGAAAACAGATGAAAAAAAGGCGCGCCAGGCCAGACGCCGGGCGCATCGGGACTAGTTTAAAGGCTGGCGGTGAAGGCTGCCGGGATAGGTCGCCGCCGCTCAGCGTGTCGGGCATTTGCCTTACATGCCTGGCGCCCTGCCCGTTCTACCATCCGTGCACACCAAGCCGCTTCGCGTGCTTTCCCCAAAAAACTTTCCAGGAGAACTCCATGAAACTCGCCCTCACCTCCCTCACCTGTGCCGCCCTCCTGATGACAGGCTGCGCCAACATGAGTGAAACCCAGCAAGGCACAGCCAAGGGCGCCGGCATCGGCGCAGTGGCCGGTGCCGTCCTCGGCGCTGCCACGGGCGGCTCCAAAGGTGCAGCCACCGGCGCCGTTCTCGGCGGCGCGGTGGGCGCAGGCGGCGGCTATCTGTGGTCGCAGCGCATGCAGCAACAAAAGGCCGCCATGGAGCAGGCCACGGTCGGCACCGGTGTGGCCGTGAGCCAGACCGCGGACAACCGCCTCAAGCTCGACATTCCTTCGGACATCTCGTTTGCCACCGGCCGTTCGGACATCAGCGCCAGCTTCGCGCCCATCCTGAACCAGTTCGCCACCAGTCTGAACCAGAATCCGGTGACCACCGTGACCATCATCGGCCACACCGACAGCACCGGCACCGATGCCATCAACAACCCGCTGTCCATGGACCGCGCCAACAGCACGCGCAACTACCTGGTGGCACGCGGTGTGGCCGCCAACCGCATCGGCACCGATGGCGCCGGCTCACGCCAGCCCGTGGCTGACAACAGCACCGAAGCCGGCCGCGCCAAGAACCGCCGCGTCGAGATTTACGTTGCCGAGCCGGTTCAGGCTTCGCCGCGCTGATCGGTTCACCTCAGCCGGAAAAAAAGCACCCCTCGGGGTGCTTTTTCTTTGGGTCGCGCTGTTCAGCCTGCGCGGCGGAAACGCTCTTCTTCCTGCAGCCGCAACACGCGGCGCTGGACCTTACCGGTGGTAGTCATCGGCAGGGCGTCGATGAATTCGATCTCCTTGGGGTATTCATACGGTGCCAGCAGGCCACGCACGTGATCCTGCAACTGGACCACCAGTTCAGCATCAAATCGGGCCTCAGCCCCCGTCTGGCGGGCGCGAGCAGCTATGAAATCAGGAGCAAGCACCACATAGGCCTTGACCAGTGCGCCGCGTTCGCGGTCGGGCTTGGGCACCACCGCGGCGTTGGCCACGGCGGGGTGCTTGACCAGGCAGTTCTCGATTTCACCGGGGCCGATGCGGTAGCCGGCCGCCTTGAACACATCGTCGGCGCGGCCCTGGTACCAGAGGTAGCCGTCGGCGTCGCGTGTGGCCACGTCGCCGGTGCGGCACCAGTCGCCGGTGAATTTGGCCTGGGTGGCCTCGTCTTTCTTCCAGTACCCCAGGAAAAAAATCGGGTCCGGATCGCCGTGGATGTCGAAGCGGTTCACCGCCACATCGCCCGGCACGCCCACCGCACACTCCTTGCCGTCGTCATCGATCACCGCCACCCGGTGCCCGGGGTAGCCCTTGCCCATGCTGCCCGGCCGGGCTGGCCATCCGACAGCCCCCACGCTTTTCACTTCGTGTAATGCGCTGCCTCCCGAGGGGGCCGTGCCTTGCTTGGGGCGGCCCTGCGCTGCGGCGGCAGCAGTTGCCTCCGGCAGGGAGCGATTCATGCTGCAATTTCCCACGATGTAGTTGATCTCGGTCTGGCCGAACATCTCGTTGACCACGACCCCGAGCTCATCGCGGCACCAGGCAAACACCGCGTCGCCGACTGCCTCACCGGCACTCATCATGGCTTGCAGCTGGAGCCGGAAGTGGCGCAGCGGATGCGGGTAGGCCTTCATCATGGCCTTGAGCGCCGTCGGAAACAAAAACGTGTGGGTCACGCCGTGCTGCTGCATCAGGCTGAAAGCCAGCTCCGGGCTGAAGCGCCCGTTGAAGGCCACGATGGGCCGGCCGAAATACAGGGTCGGCAACAGGGCGTCCATCAGACCACCGGTCCAGGCCCAGTCTGCGGGTGACCAGAACACTGACGTGTTCTGGTCACCCTTGCAGGGCGTTGCCCTTTTTGTGTTAGCCCCCCCCCCCGCCCCC
>CBFGNA010000434.1:0-2788 GCA_965650045.1 uncultured Polaromonas sp. | reverse complement strand
CGGTCGAGGATTCGGTGCAGGGTTTCACCCGCGAGGAATTGCTGGGCCGCACCTCGGTGGAGGCTGGTGTCTGGCCGAGTGAGCAGGCGCGGGAACAGTTTGTCGCCGATCTGCGTAAGCGCGGCGGGGTGGTGAGCCGTGAAACCCGGATGCGGCATAAAAACGGCGCCCTGGTCGATTGCCGGCTGTGGTCGGTCATCGTGGACATTGCCGGCGAGCCCTGCATCCTGAGCTCCACCATCAACATCAGCGATCAAAAACGGCGCGAAGCCTTGTTGATTGACCTGGCCCGCGGCCTCTCGGTAGAAACGGGTGAAGCATTTTTCAGATCAGCGGTCCAGCATCTGGGAAAAGCCATCGCGGCCGATCTTGTGATGGTCGGCGAAACCGGTGCGGCGTCGCAGGTGCATTCGCTGGCGGTGATGCAGGACGGCGCCATCCAGCCCAACATCACTTACGAGCTGGCGGGCACGCCCTGCGACCAGGCGCTGGGCGCCAGCGATTTGTGCGTGTATGACGCCGGCATCCAGCAACTGTTTCCCCAGGATCCTTTCCTCGTCGATGGCGGCTACCACGCTTACGCGGGCGTCGCCCTGCGTGATGCCGACGGCAGCCCGATCGGCATCGTCAACGCGTTCTGGCGGCAGCCGCAGGCGGGCTCGTCTGACCGCGATGCCCTGCTGCAGATTTTTGCCAGCCGCATCACGGCCGAGCTGGTGCGGCTGCGCCGGGACCGCGAGATCCAGCGCCTGAACGAATCGCTGGAGCAGCGCGTCAACGAACGCACCGACCAGCTCCGCGCCACCAACGCCGAGCTGGAGTCCTTCGGGTATTCGGTCTCGCATGAACTGCAGTCGCCGCTGCGCAGCATTGAGGGTTTCAGTGTCCTGCTGGCGCGCCGGCTCCAGGGCCGTCTCAGTGAGGAAGAAGAACGCCTGTTCGAGCGGATCCGCGTCAATGTCGTGCGCATGCACGAGCTGATCAACGACCTGCTTGCGCTGGCCCGCGCCAGCAAGGGCAAGCTGGTGCTGACGCAGGTGGATCTCAGTGCGCTGGCCGCGCAGGTGGTGGCGCAGCTGCGCCAGCGTGATCCCCAGCGCCAGGTCCAGGTGTCCATCCAGAGCGGGCTCAGCGCGCACTGCGACAGCAAGTTTGCCCGCATCATTCTTGAGAATCTGCTGGGCAACGCCTGGAAATATTCGCGCCACACACCAGACGCCAGCATCACCCTGGGCGCCCTGCCGGGCCGCGAGGGCGGGCGCAAGATGCTGTTTGTGCGCGACAACGGTGCGGGTTTCGATATGGCTTATGCCGGCAGCCTGTTCAAACCCTTCCACCGGCTGCACCACGACAACGAGTTTGAAGGCAGTGGCATCGGCCTGGCCACCGTGCACCGCATCCTGGAGCGCCACGGCGGCACCATTCGGGCAGAAGCCGCAGAGGGCCAAGGCGCGTGTTTTTACTTCTCCTTTGATCCGCGCCTGGGGCCGCTGGGCTGAAGCCTGCGCCAGTCATTCCCGGCATGCCCGGAGCACGCTACCCCCGGTGGATTTGCGGCGAGCGCACATGCTCCGGCCGCACGCCCACGCCGACCGCGTAGGCCGGCACCGCCCGCAAGGCTGGAAACCGGTTCATCAGCCGAAGCGGCCAGGGCACGGCCAACGGGGTGTCGCCGACGCCGGGGCGGCCGGCCAGGACCGGCGCCAGCACGCGGTTCTGGATCGCCACCTGCACGGCCTGCGTGATACGTGCCGGCCACAGGCGGCGCTTTTGCACCTGGGCCAGCAGGCTGGTCAGGGCCTCGGCAGAGACTTCGGCATCGCCAAGCGGCCCGGCCAGCACATTGGCGGTTGCCACCGCGTCCTGGATCGCCAGGTTGATGCCGACGCCACCGATGGGCGACATGGCGTGCGCGGCGTCCCCGATGCACAGCACCCCGGGGCGCCACCATTGTTCGAGCCGGTCCACCGTCACCGTCAGCAGCTTGACGTCGTCCCAACTGGCCAGGTGGCCAACGCGGTCAGCCAACATCGGCACCAGCGCCGCCAGGTCAGCGCGGAAGGCCTGCAGGCCGCGTGAACGAAGCGCCTCCAAACCGCCCTTGGGAATCACGTAGGCGCATTGCCAGTAGCTGCCGCGGTTGATCATCGCCAGGAACAAACCGCGTCCAATGCGGCCACCGGTGGCCGACGAGTCTTGCGGCTGCCGCGGAAGGCGCAGCCATAACACGTCAATCGGGGCACCGAGGTCACGCACGCGCAGGCCGGCCGCCTGACGCACCACCGAATGCCGGCCGTCGGCGCCCACCACCAGATCGGCCGTGACGTGTTGCACGCCCTGGGGTGTGGTGACCGACACGCCGGTCACCCTTCCCCGCGTCTCGACCACGGCGGTCACTTCGGCATTCTGGAGCAGGCTGAAAGCGGGGAAAGTTTCGGCCTCGTCACGCAAAAAATCCAGAAACTCCCACTGCGGCATCATGGCAATAAAGCGGCAGCGCGCACGGATGCGCGAAAAATCCGCCATGGTCACCTCGGTGTCGCCGATGACGGCATGCAGCGTCTGCACCGCATCGTGCGGCCGCGCCAGGAAGCGCTCCAGCAGCCCCAGCTCAAACATCACCTCCAGCGTCGAGGGGTGCACGGTGTCGCCGCGAAAATCACGCAGGAAATCGCCGTGTTTTTCCAGCACCAGCACGTCCACGCCGGCGCGGGCCAGCAGCAGGCCCAGCATCATGCCAGCGGGGCCGCCGCCGACGATGCAGCAGCGGGTACTGCGTTTTAAAAGG
>CBFGNA010000433.1:0-2799 GCA_965650045.1 uncultured Polaromonas sp. | reverse complement strand
GACCCAGCTGCACCTGATGGAAGAACTGCGCAAGATCAAACGCGTGGTCAGCAAGGCGGATGGAACGGCACCCCACGAAGTCATTCTGGTGATCGACGGCAACACCGGTCAGAACGCGCTGAGCCAGGTCAAGGCCTTTGACGACGTGTTGCAACTGACCGGCCTGATCGTGACCAAACTCGATGGCACGGCCAAGGGTGGTGTGCTCGCGGCGATTGCGCTGTGGGCGCGCGAGCGCAGCAAGACCTCACCGGGGCTCAAGCCCGTGCCCGTGTATTTCATCGGGGTCGGCGAAAAGCTGGAAGACCTCGAAACCTTCAATGCCCGCGAGTTTTCGCAGGCCCTGCTGGCCTGACAGCGCGCCCGTTCAGCCAGCGCCCAGCTTCAGCAGCAACACCCCGGCCACCACAAAAGACACGATAAAAACGGTTTCACCCACCAGCAGGGCCACCGGTTTCCAGCCGAGCTTGAGCAGGTCTTCAAAACTGGTCTTGACCCCGGCCGCGGCAATCGCCGTCACCAGCATCCAGCGCGAGGCATCACCCGCCACTTTGGCCATGTCGGGTGTGATGGTGCCCACGCTGGCCAGCATCACCAGCACGATGAAGGCCAGCAAAAACCCCGGGACCAGCGGCACCTCCGTGTCCGGCGTCTTGACGCCCGGATGCTTGCGATAGAGCACGGCGATCACCAGCACCACCGGCATCAGCATCATCACGCGAAACAGCTTGACCAGCGTGGCCGTGTCGCCGGCCTGCGGGCCCAGCATCATGCCGGCCGCCACCACCTGCGCCACATCGTGGATGGAGCCACCGAGCACAATGCCGGCCTGCGCCGGGCTCAAGCCGATGGCATTCAGGCTGAAGGGATAAATCACCATGGCCAGCGTGGACAACACGGTGACACCAACCACCGCCAGCAGCGTGAACCGCTCGTTCTCCCGGGTTTGCGGCAGCACCGAGGACACCGCCAGCGCCGCGGAGGCGCCGCAGATGGCCACGGCACTGCCGGTCAGCACACCTTCATCGCGGGCACAGCCCAGCCAGCGCGCCAGCAGCAGGCCAAACAGAATGGTCAACAGCACCGCCAGCACCACCAGCACAGCGGTTTGAAGGCCCAGTTCGGCCACCTGTGAAAACGTGATGCGCGCCCCCAGCAGCGCCACGCCCACCCGCAGCACCGTGCGCCCGCAAAAGTTGATACCCCGTGCCACGCGCGGATCGCCATTGAGGAAGTGGAAGGCCAGGCCAATCAGCAGCGCATACAGCAATTGCGGGCCGCCATAGTGTTCGGACACAAAGGTCGCCGACAAGGCAATCACCCCGCACACCAGCACGCCGGGAAAATGTTGGCCCAGTTGCGTGCGCCAGCGGCGCGGGAGTTCACGCAGGCTTGAGCTTGGGTTCATGTGGCCTTCGACAGCATGCTGACATAGTCGTGCGCCTGCGTGTTGATGGTGGAGACGCGGTATTCCACCGGGCGATCACCAAAGGTCAGCGCCAGGCGGTGCACTTCCATCACCGGCGTGCCTGGCGCGACCGCCAGCACGCGGGCCACCCCGCGGTTGACGGCCACCGCGCGGGCGCGCTCCTGCGCACGCAGCACGGTGATGCCAAAGTCGGTCTGGTAAAGCGCGTAAATCGTGCCGGGGCGTTCTGAAAAACGCTTTTCAGTCAGGTTGCGGAACATGTCCGATGACAGGGTGAGCCGGTCGTGCTGCACCATCTGTCCGCGCAGCGCCAGCTTGTTTTCTATCCGGAACACCGCGGCGCCCGGCTTGATGCGCAGGGCGCGTGCTTCCGTCTCATCGGCCCGCTCCCGCCCAAACGCAATGCAGTCGATTTCGGGAAAGACGGGATCCCGGGGCGCGTCGTCTTCCGGGTCCCAGCGCGGCTCCACATGAAAAAACTGGAACATGAAACGCGCCCGGCTGTGCGGCGCCACAAAGGTGCCTTTGCCCTGGCGCCGCACCAGCACATGTTCATGCACCAGCTCGTCCACTGCGTGGCGCAGGGTGCCTATGCTGACCTGCAGGGCCAGCGCCAGCGTGGCTTCGCTGGGCAGGGGTTTACCCGAGCCATAGTGACCGTCTTCAATGATTTTTTGCAACTCCCTCTTGACCTGGCGGTAAAGCGGCAACGCATCCTCCGCGGGGGATGTTTCGAGGGGAACCGGCTTGTTTTTGACTGGCACCGCGCCATTGGAACACCAGGCAGCGGGGCCGTACAAGTCATTTATATGAGTTGATTGACAGGTTTTTTCGCGTGTCTAGACTGGCGCTTCGATTCAACTTCAGACCTCTGGAAAAACAATGATTCATTTTGTATTGCATGACGCCAAGGACACCGTGGCGGTCGTGGTGGTGGAAGGCGTGAAGTCCGGCATGGACATGACCGGCTGGATCATGGATGAAGACCGCATGATCAACGTGAAGGCTCAACAGGACATTCCAATCGGCCACAAGGTGGCGCTCAAGGACATGGCCACCGGCGACACCGTCTGGAAATACGGCATCGACATGGGCAAGGTCGTGGCCGACATCAAGGCTGGCCAGCACGCCCACGTGCACAACATCAAGACAAAAAGGTGGTGATTTGACGACCCATCCGGCTACTGCGCGGCCCGAATGCGTCGTTGCGGATCCTCGCCGGGTGTTCCCCCGGCTGCGGTTCGCGCCTCGCCTGCAGGCCGCTCGCTACGCCGGCTGAGCCATCAAATCCGTCAAGAATTTTTTTAAAGGATTTCCCATGTCAGTCATCGATAAAAACACCACCTTCCTCGGCTACCGCCGCGAAAACG
>CBFGNA010000432.1:0-2800 GCA_965650045.1 uncultured Polaromonas sp. | reverse complement strand
ATGAGGCCGGGCCGCGTTGGCAGGATGTAGACATTGCGCTGGGTCAGCAGCACGCCATCGCTCAGCGGCAGGCGGCTTTGCCACCATTGCTGAAAACGGCCGCGCACGAGCGAAACCGGGTTCCATTCGCGGGCCACCGCGGGGCCGACCTCGGCCTGTCCTGAGCCTGTCGAAGGGCCGGGCCGCTGGTGGCGCCCCCCTGGGGGGGAGGCGCCGAAGGCGCTTCGGGGGGGATTCATGCTACGGAAGCGGCACGGCCTCAAGCATGGCCCGCACCTGCTCCACCGCTCCGCGCCCGGCGCTGGTGACCGGCACCAGCCGGTGCGCGGCCGTTTGCGGCAACACGGCCACCACGTCATCGGGTGCCACGTAATCGCGTCCGCTCAGAAAGGCCTGGGCGCGCGCTGCGCGCATCACGGCAATGCCGGCGCGCGGGCTCAGGCCCTGCAAAAACCACTGGCCCGAGCGGGTGGCGGCGACCAGGTCCTGCAGGTAGTTGAGCAGTGGCTCGGCGGCATACACCTGCAGCACCTCCTGCTGCAGCTCCAGCAGGTCATGCGGTGTCAGCAGGGTCTCCAGCTTGTCCACCATGTCGCGGCGGTCGCCGCCGCCCAGCAACTGGCGCTCGGCGGCACGGTCGGGGTAGCCCAGCGAGATGCGCATGTGAAAGCGGTCCAGCTGCGACTCCGGCAGCGAATAGGTGCCGAGCTGGTCGTGCGGATTCTGCGTGGCGATCACAAAAAAGGGCACGGGCAGGGGCCGGGTCTCGCCCTCCACCGTGACCTGCTTTTCCTCCATGGCTTCAAGCAGCGCACTCTGTGTGCGCGGGCTGGCGCGGTTGATCTCGTCGGCCAGCAGCACCTGCGCAAACACCGGGCCCGGGTGAAAGACAAAACTCTCTTTTTGCCGCTCATAAATGGACACGCCGGTCAGGTCGCTGGGCATCAGGTCGGCGGTGAACTGCACGCGCGAAAACTGCAGGCCGAAGGAGCGGGCCAGGGCATGGGCCAGCGTGGTTTTGCCGACCCCGGGCACGTCTTCAATCAGCAGATGGCCCCCGGCCAGCAGGCAGGCAACGCAGTCCTGGACCTGCGCCGGTTTGCCCACAATGACCGTGTTAAGCTGATTCAAAAGGGCCTGAATTTTCTGTTTCGCGTTCATGCCATCAACCTTACCGCAAAACTTCCGCCATGAATGCCACCGCGTACTTCACCCACGCCGACTGCCGCAAACACGAAATGGGCGAAGGCCATCCGGAGTGCCCCGAGCGGCTGGATGCGATTGAAGACCGCTTGCTGATCACCGGGGTCGGCGATGCGCTGGACCGGCGCGAGGCGCCGCTGGCCGCGCTGGGCGACATTGAACTGGGCCACGACCGCATGATGATCGCCGCCCTCCGCGGCCTCGGGGACCAGCTCGCAGACGATGCCTTTGCCGGCGGTCCGCAATACGCCCAGATTGATCCCGACACGGCCCTCAATGCCTTCACCTGGAACGCGATCCTGCGCGGCGCCGGCGCAGCACTGGCCGCCACCGATGCGGTGATGGCCGGCGAAGTGGAAAACGCCTTCTGCGCAGTGCGCCCCCCCGGCCACCATGCGTGCCACGACCGCGCCATGGGCTTTTGCTTTTTCAACAACGTGGCGATTGCCGCCAAATATGCGCTGGAGCGGCACGGGCTGGAGCGGGTCGCGATTGTGGATTTCGACGTGCACCACGGCAACGGCACCGAAGACATCATTCGCGGCGATGACCGTATCCTGATGGTGAGTTTTTTCCAGCACCCCTTTTATCCGCATGGCGGCACCCAGGGCGGCGACAACATGGTCAATCTCCCGGTCCCCGCCTACACCAAGGGCGCGGCCGTGCGCGACCTGATCGACGCGATGTGGATGCCGCGGCTGGAGGCCTTCAAGCCGCAGATGATTTTCATCAGCGCGGGCTTCGACGCCCACCGGGACGACGACCTGGGCCAGCTCGGCCTGGATGAGCAGGACTATGGCTGGATCACCAAGCGCATCAAGGATGTCGCCCAGCGCCATGCGGGCGGGCGCATTGTCTCCTCGCTGGAGGGCGGCTACAACCTCAAGGCGCTGGCACGCAGCGTGGAAGCGCACATCCGTGTGCTGGCGGACTTGTAGGCCACTTCGGGAGACAGCGATGCAAGCGATGACCGATGCGGTGCTGCACAGCCGCGATGACCGTGGTGTTCACCACCTCACCCTGAACCGTGCCGACGCTTTCAACACCCTCAGTGAAGAAGTGCTGGCGGCACTGCAGGCCGCGCTGGACGCGGTGGCGGCCGACCCGCAGGCCCGCCTGGTGGTGCTGGGCGCACACGGCAAGGCGTTTTGCGCCGGCCACAACCTGAAGGAAATGCGCGCGCAGCCCGAACTGGCTTACTACCAGAAGCTGTTTGCGCAATGCACCCGCATGATGCTGGCGATCCAGAACCTGCCGGTGCCGGTGCTGGCCCGGGTGCAGGGCGTGGCCACTGCAGCGGGCTGCCAGCTGGTGGCGCAATGCGACCTGGCGATAGCCGCCAGCTCGGCGACTTTTGGTGTCAATGGCATCGACGTCGGACTTTTCTGCGCCACGCCCAGTGTGCCGCTGGTGCGCAACATCCCGGCCAAACAGGCCATGGAGATGCTGCTGACAGGCGCCTTCATCACCGCTGAGGAGGCTCGCACGCGTGGTCTCGTCAACCGCGTTGTGTCGCTGGAAGAACTCGATGCCACCGTTGAACAAATGGTGCAGGCCATCCTTGCCAAACCCCGCGAGGCGGTGGCCATGGGCAATG
>CBFGNA010000431.1:0-2804 GCA_965650045.1 uncultured Polaromonas sp. | reverse complement strand
CACGCCGGCCATCGTGGCGCCCATCGAGTTCAGCATGAAGCTCGACGACTACCGCGCGCTGGGCGGCCACATGGACCATGTGCGCACGCTGGAAGAGGCGCTGTCGCGCGGCGCCTGGCACAACGAAGGCGCGCCATCGTTGTTGCAATGGACCGCCTTGCCGGCCGCCAATCCCTGGCCACTGGCGCGACCGCCGCTGCTGGGCTGAGATGGACGCCCAACGCACACGTTTTACTGATGGCCGCTGGCATTTCCAGCATGGGCCCATCGATATCGTCATTGGCGCCGATGGGGAGGCCGCGTCCGTCGAAGCCGCGCACGAAAAGGCATGGCTGCGTTTTCGCGACATCCTGAGCGAGCTGGTGGAAGAGCTTGCCTTGCTGCGGCTTCCGGTGCGGGAGGCATGCCCGCTTCGCGGTCCGGTGGCGCGTCGCATGTGGGCTGCCTGCCATCCCTACAAAAACAGCTTCATCACTCCGATGGCCGCTGTCGCGGGGTCTGTTGCCGAGGAGCTGATTGCCTGTTACCGGGCCGCTGGCGTGGCGCGAGCCTGGGTCAACAATGGCGGTGATATTGCGCTGCACCTGGCGCCGTCGCAGTCGGTCAGGGTCGGCCTGTATGCCGACCTTGGCACGCTGGATGGCGACGAACTGCGGGGCGGTATCCGCACCGACGGGCAATTTGAAATTTCCAGCCTGCTGCCGGTGCGCGGTGTCGCCACCAGCGGCTGGCGCGGCCGAAGTTTCTCGCTGGGAATTGCCGACAGCGTGACGGTCATGGCGCGTTCTGCGTCCGAGGCCGATGCGGCCGCCACCGTCATTGCCAATGCCGTCAACCTGGCCGATCCCCGCATCCAGCGCAGGCCCGCTTGTGAACTCAAGGATGACTCTGACCTGGGCGACATGCTGGTGACGGTGGATGTGCCGCCGCTGGCGCCGGCACTGGCGCAGCAGGCTTTGCGCGCGGGGCTCAAGCGTGCGCAGGCCTTGCGCGCGGCCGGCCTGATCTGGTCGGCAACAATGATTTGTCAGAATCAGGTCGCCAGCACGGATACTGCGACCATGGGACGGATGGATCACCACCGCAGCAGCCCGCAAGTTGGTTCGGTATTTGCTTAATGAAACAGATGGACGCACAGCGATGATTGAAATACGACGCATCTTCACGCACGTGGAGCAGATCCGGCACGAGTTCGGGCCGGTGGCTGAGGTCCCGCTGCTGCGTGGTGCGATTGGCGTGGTGCTGACCAACCCGTTTGCCGGGCGTTATGAGCCCGACATCCTGCCGATGATGGCCGCGCTGGAGCCGGTGGGGCTGGACATGGCGCGCAAACTGCTCGCCGCCATGGATGTGCCTGCCGAGCGCATCGAAGGTTACGGCAAGGGCGCCATCATTGGCGCTGCCGGCGAACTCGAACACGGTGCGCTGTGGCACGTGCCGGGCGGATACGCCATGCGCGAACTGCTGGGCTGGAAGGGCGATGCGACGGCCTATGCCAAAGGCCAGGGCGAGGAAAAAACCGGTCGGCCCGGCAATGCGCTGGCCATCGTGCCTTCAACCAAGAAGGTGGGCGGGCCGGGTGCGGCCCTGGATGTGCCCATGACCCACATCAATGCCGCCTACGTGCGCAGCCATTTTGATGCCATCGAGGTGCGGGTACCCGGTGCGCCGCTGGCCGATGAAATTGTCTTCATCCTCGCCATGAGCACAGGCCCGCGTATTCATGCGCGTGTCGGTGGCCTCGCTGCCGATGCGATCAGCAAGTGGGACGGCCTGCGCTGAACCAGCGCCGTCGTCACAACCAACACAAGGAAAACACATGACAGCCGCCATCCGAAAAATCATTGTCCAGGTCGACGAGATCCACATGGAAATGGGCAAGCCGGTCCAGCCCCCGACACGCCGCGCCCTGGCCATGGCGGTCATCACCAACCCGTTTGCCGGTGTTTACCAGGAAAACCTCGATGAGCTGGTTGCCATTGGTGAAGAACTCGGTGCGCTGCTCGGAAAAAAATGCGTGGCAGCCCTCGGCATCGCCCCTGGCCAGGCGCAGAGCTACGGAAAGGCCGCGATTGTTGGTGAGGCCGGCGAGCTGGAACACGCGGCGGCCATTCTTCACCCCAAGCTGGGCGCGCCGCTGCGCCTGGCGGTGGAAAAGGGCGCCGCCCTGGTGCCCTCCAGCAAAAAGCGCGGCGGGCTGGGCACCGCCATTGATGTGCCGCTGGGACACAAGGATGCTGCTTTTGTGCGCAGCCATTTCGATGCGATGGAAGCCCGGGTGGCCGATGCGCCGCGGGCCCATGAAATTGTGGTCGCTGTCGTCGTGACGGACAGCGGCCGACCACTGCCGCGCGTGGGCGGATTGCAAATCCACGACATCAAGGGCGAAGACGGGCTCCGCTAACACCGGACCTTTTCAGCTAAATCCGATCCACGAGAGGAGTTTTTATGAAAATGCAATACAAAGTGCTGGGTACCGTGACTTGCCTGGGTCTGCTGGCGTCGATGGCGACGGCGCATGCGCAAGGCGTGATCAAAATCGGCGAGGTCAACAGCTACAAGGCCCAGCCCGCTTTTCTTGAGCCCTACAAAAAGGGCATGGAGCTGGCGGTGGAAGAAATCAACGCGGCCGGCGGCGTCAACGGCAAAAAGATCGAGCTGATCACGCGTGACGACAACGCCAACCCGGGCGACGCCGTGCGCGTGGCCGAAGAGCTGATCTCGCGCGAGAAAATCGACGTGTTGACCGGCACCTTCCTGTCGAACACCGGTTGCGCCGTCTTCCCCGAGGCGTCCACCGGTGC
>CBFGNA010000430.1:0-2830 GCA_965650045.1 uncultured Polaromonas sp. | reverse complement strand
CCATGTTTTTCCTCAACGCCACCAGCCCGCAGACCATCAAGTTCATGCGCGGCGCGATGGTGGACGTCGGCTTCAAGGCGCAACGCCTGGCCAACGACTTGCTGCGCCGCGTGGCGCGAAAACAGACTGCCCAGCCGCCGGCCACGGTCGGTGCCGCGCCGGTCAAGCAGCAGGTGATCCACTTCATCAACAAGAAGATGCCGGGCGGCCTGCCTAAAAAAACTGCGCGCGCCTTGCTCGACATCGAGGACAAGGATTACGTTCCCATCATCCGCAACCCCGCTGCCACCACTTCCGAAACCGAAGCGGTGTTTTATTTCCCCGGCTGCGGCTCGGAGCGCCTGTTTTCTCAGGTCGGTCTGGCGACGCAGGCCATGCTCTGGCACGCCGGCGTGCAGACCGTGCTGCCACCGGGCTACCTGTGCTGTGGCTACCCGCAAAAAGGCAGCGGCCAGTTCGACAAGGCCGAAAAAATCATCACCGACAACCGCGTGTTGTTCCACCGCGTGGCCAACACGCTGAACTACCTCGACATCAAGACGGTGGTGGTGAGCTGCGGCACCTGCTACGACCAGTTGCAGGGCTACGAGTTCGAGAAAATTTTCCCCGGCTGCCGCATCATCGACATCCACGAATACCTGCTGGAAAAAGGCATCACCTTGCGCACCGACCAGCCCGGCGCCGGTTATCTGTACCACGACCCCTGCCACACGCCCATGAAGCTGCAGGAGCCGATGAAAACCGTCAAGGCGCTGCTGGGCGACCAGGTGCTCAAGTCGGACCGCTGCTGTGGCGAGTCCGGCACGCTGGGCGTGACGCGGCCCGACATCTCCACGCAGATCCGCTTTCGCAAGGAAGAGGAGCTGCGCAAGGACGAAGCAACCTTGCGTGCCAGCGGCGCCATTGCGGAAACCGGCAACGTCAAGATCCTGACCAGTTGCCCGAGCTGTTTGCAGGGCCTCTCCCGCTACGGCAACGACCTGAACAACGGGCTGCTGGAGGCCGACTACATCGTGGTCGAAATGGCCAACCAGATTCTCGGCAAGGAATGGCTGCCGTCGTATGTTACGGCGGCCAACAATGGCGGCATTGAAAGGGTGTTGGTATGACCCCCTGCGCCGCTTCGCGTCTTCCCCCTTGGAAGGGGGACCCCACCAGAGGCCCGGCAAAGCCGGTTCCTCGGTGTGCTGGATGTGATCTCCTCTTTTTTTGCGGATTTGGGAAATTGAAATGGCGGGATTGAACAAGACCACCCCAACCCCGACCGACATCACCGTGCACGGTCAGTCGCGCACGCTCGAAGTCGCTTTTTCCGACGGCGCGGCTTTCAAAATTCCGTTCGAGCTGATGCGTGTGTATTCCCCGTCGGCCGAAGTCCAGGGCCACGGCCCGGGCCAGGAAGTGCTGCAAACCGGCAAGCGCGAGGTCACGCTGGTCGAACTGGAGCCCGTCGGCAACTACGCGGTCAAACCGGTGTTCTCCGACGGGCACGACAGCGGCATCTTTTCCTGGGACTACCTGTATCTGCTCGGCGCGGAACAGGACCGTTTGTGGGCCGAGTACACGCAGCGCCTGGAAGCAGCTGGCGTGCAGCGCGACGCGCCCATGCCCAGCGCGGGCGGTCACGCGTGCGGCAGCCACTGACGCTGGCTGCGCCGCGCTTTTTTTACTATCAATTTCATAGCTGCCCACGTCCGCGGGACAAGGGCTGGTGTTGTTTTTCGACATAAATGCCGGGCAATGCCCCGCGCGGTGGCAGGGTTGTCCCGTGAATTGCCGGCTTTCACCCCTAGCATTGACGCATGAGCAGTACCCATTTCGGATTTCAATCCGTTGACGAGAAAGACAAAGCCGGCCGCGTGCGCAGTGTGTTCGATTCCGTCGCGCCCAAGTACGACGTGATGAACGACCTGATGTCGATGGGCCTGCACCGGGCGTGGAAGGCCTACACCACCCTGGTGGCCGATGTGAAGGAGGGCCAGAGCGTGCTGGACATCGCCGGCGGTACCGGCGATCTGGCGCTGGCCTTTGCCCCCAAAGTGGGCAGCACGGGCTGCGTGGTGCACACCGACATCAACGAAGCCATGCTGCGCGAAGGCCGCAACCGCCTGCTGGATGCCGGCAAGGTGCTGCCGACCACGGTGTGCGACGCCGAGAAGCTGCCGTTTGCCGATGCCAGCTTTGACCTGGTGAGCGTGGCCTTTGGCCTGCGCAACATGACCCACAAGGATCTGGCACTGGCCGAGATGAACCGGGTGCTCAAACCCGGCGGCAAGCTGCTGGTGCTGGAATTTTCAAAAATCGCCAAACCGCTGGAGAAGGTCTACGACTGGTATTCCTTCAACGTGCTGCCGAAACTGGGCAAGCTGGTGGCCAACGACGATTCGAGTTACCGCTACCTGGCCGAGTCCATCCGCATGCATCCGGGCCAGGAAGAACTAAAAGCCCTGATGCACAAAGGTGGTTTTGGTCATGTGGACTATCACAACCTCACGGGCGGGGTGGTGGCATTGCATGTTGGAATCAAGTGCTGAAACTGCTGAAACAATTCATAGAGGAGACGTGATGAAATTCTGGTCCGCAATTTTCTCGGCCGTTCTGGCTGTGACCATGCTGCTGGCGTATGCGCCTGCGGCCGAAGCCAAACGCATGGGTGGCGGCGGCTCGTTTGGGCGCCAGTCGTCCAACGTGACGCAGCGTCAGGCCGCGCCGCCAGCGGCACCGGCCAACAACGGCGCGGCCGCCGCACAGGCGCCCAAGCGTCCCTGGGGCGCCATGCTGGGTGGCCTGGCCGCCGGCCTCGGCCTGGCCTGGCTGGCTTCCTCCCTGG
>CBFGNA010000429.1:0-2838 GCA_965650045.1 uncultured Polaromonas sp. | reverse complement strand
TCGCCAGCAACAGGCTGCCCGCTGCCGCACCGGCTGCCATGCCGGTGAACATGCCGACAAACAGCACCGCGTTAAGCCGGCTGCGCGCCCCCGGCTCAATGCCGTAAACAATCGTCTGGTGCGAAATCAGGGTGGCCTGCATGCCGAGGTCGAAACCGATGGCGCAGACCACCAGCAGCCAGAGACTGGCCTGTGTGGACAGCAGAGGCGACAGCAGCATCAAGGCAAAAAACAGCGCCGCCGTCCCGGTACCCAGCCGCGTCACCCACTCCGGGCCGCGGCGGTCGGCCAGCCGGCCGGCCAGCGGCGCCGCCAGCGCACCGGCGGCGCCCGCCAGGCCAAAGGCCCCGGCGGCTGACGCACCGAGGTGAAACGGCGCGCCGTGCAGCATCACGGCCAGCGTGGACCAGAAGGCGCTGAATCCCATGGCCAGCAGGCCTTGAGACAAGGTTGCCCGGCGCAGCGCCGGATGGCGTTTCCACAGGCCGGCCAGCGA
This sequence comes from uncultured Polaromonas sp., assembly GCA_965650045.1. Lineage (GTDB taxonomy): Bacteria > Pseudomonadota > Gammaproteobacteria > Burkholderiales > Burkholderiaceae_C > Polaromonas. The sequence continues at coordinate 2,342 of CBFGNA010000429.1, read as the reverse complement.
ACCCAGCAGCGCACCGTAAGACAACTGCGTGGTCGGCGCAAACCGCGGCAGGCTGCGCCACATGGCGGCCGCGACCATCGCCACGCTCAGCGCGGCAGCAAAAAACATGCTGCGCCAGCCGAAATGTTCCGCGACAAGGCCGCTGACCACCCGTGACAGCAAAATCCCCAGCAGCAAGCCGGTCATGACCATGCCGACGGCACGGCCGCGGTGCGCCTCGGGCGCCAGCGTGGCTGCCGCGGGCACGATGTCCTGCGCCACCGAAGCCGCCAGGCCGATGCCGAAGCTGGCCACCAGCAGCATGGCCATGCCCGGCGCCAAACCGCCCAGCAGCAGGGCCAGACACAAGGCCGCGGCCTTGATGGCGATGATGTTGCGGCGGTCATAGCGGTCCCCCAGCGGCGCCAGCAGCAGCAGGCCGAGGGCATAACCGAGCTGTGTCAGCGTCGGCACAAAACCGATCACGCCGTCAGAGGCGCCGAGCTCAGCACCGAGCACACCCAGCATGGGTTGGCTGTAATAAATCGAAGCGACGGTCAGGCCGGCACCGGTGGCCAGCAGCAACAAACGGGAAGCAGGCAGGGCCGGAGCGGCAACATACGTGGACTGGATGGTTGACATAGGGTAACTACTGGTTTTTGCGAATGGGTCGAGTATCCAGCAGGCTTTGATGCCGCGGAAGTAGCCTGGAGCGCACATCGCTCATACACTTCACGTATGACCAAATCCAATCCACTTGCTGATTTCAGCGCCTCGTCAGCGCTGGACCGCATGGCACTCATGCAGACCTTTGTTCGGATTGTCGAGGCCGGCAGCCTGTCCGCAGCGGCGGCGCAGATGGGCACCACCCAGCCGACGATCAGCCGGCGCCTGCAGACGCTGGAGCGCTCGCTCGGCCTGCCGCTATTGCAGCGCTCGACCCACCGCATGAAACTCACCGAAGACGGCGAGCGCTGTTATGAACGCGCCAGAGAGCTGCTGGCCAACCTGGAAGCTTTCGATGCCGACATGCGCGGCACCGGCGACCAGCCCGAGGGCACCTTGCGTGTGGTGGTGCCCCACGCTTTCGGCCAGCAACAACTGGTGGGGCCGCTGAGCATTTATTTGCAGCGTTACCCCAAGATGGCGGTCGAATGGCTGCTGAGCGACCGCGAGCCCAACTTCATCGCCAGCGGCATCGACTGCGCCATTCACGTCGGCGAAGTGACCGACCCGACAGCCGTGGCGATCAAGCTGTCCGAGGTGCGGCGCATCGCGGTCGCCTCCCCCTCGGTCACGGAGGGCCGGCAGCCCACTCATCCGTCCGAGCTCGCCGCCCTGCCCTGGCTCGCCATACGCACCTTTTACCGCGATGCCGTCACGCTGGTGCACGCCGGCACCGGCGAACGTTGGCAATTGCCCATCCGTCCGCGCATGAGCACCGACAGCCTGTATGCGCTGCGCAGCGCGGCACGCGCGGGGATGGGCGTGGGCGTGATTTCGGCCTGGATGGCTGCCGACGACATCGCACAAGGCCGGTTGACGCATCTGGTGCCCGACTGGCAGGCCGAGCCCCTGCCAATCTATCTGGTGTATCCGCACGCACGGTTTTATTCCTCGCGCCTGCGCCGCTTCATCGAGGTCATGCGAGAGACCGTGCCGGCCGCCATGAACGGCACCTGAACCCGCGCATGCGGCCCGTGTCGCGATTTGTCCTCAGCGCACCTGCTTTTGCGGCACAAGCCTTGCAAGCCCCCGGTGTCATCGGTACATTCGATTTTTTGAAGGGGTCCCCTTGATGCCTGCCGAGCTTGCCAAGCCTTCCGACACGGTTGCCGCCACCACCGCGACCAGTCCCTCCCCCCGCCACATTCGCCTGACCTCCCACGCCAGCGGCCAGGGTGCACTGCCCATTCATTGGGGCGTAGCCACCGCCAGCGAACGCGGACCGGTGGTCGGCACCACCACGAATCGCAGCCACCGCAACGTGATCGGCACGCACAGCGGCTCCTACAGCGTTTACCGCGCGCTGGCCGTCGCGTCGGGCGCCCTCAAGGCCAGCCACAAGGCCGACCTGACCAACACCGCGCCGACCGACATCATCGGCCCCTACCCGCAGTGGAGCGAACCCGGCCGCATCGTTGCCATGGACCCCTGGGGGGCCACCATCGCCGATGTGTTCAAAAACGAACTCGCCGCGGGTTACGACATCCGCCCGACCATTGCCGTGACGCAGGCGCATGTGATCCTGCCCGAGGTGATCGAGGCGCTGCAGTCGGGCCGCCTGAAGGCCGACGGCAAATATTTGACGACCGGCGGCGCGGCCATGGTGACCAAGGTGGCGGTCGAGCCGGTCTGGTACC
>CBFGNA010000428.1:0-2860 GCA_965650045.1 uncultured Polaromonas sp. | reverse complement strand
CATGGCCGGAGTCAGGTCGCTCAAATACATGTCGGTGGTCAGCCGCGCAATGTCGTACTTGGCGTACAGGTTGTGGATGTGGTGGCACAGGTCGGCCAGGCCCATCTTCTCGTAACGCGGAAACTTCTGGCAGAACTCGGGCAGGATGCGCCACATCGGCTGGTTCTTGGCATAGTCGTCCTTGAACTGCTGCAATGCCGTCAACATGCTGTTCCAGCGGCCCTTGGTGATGCCGATGGTGAACATGATGAAAAAGCTGTAAAGGCCGGTTTTCTCCACCACCACGCCGTGTTCAGCCAGGAACTTGGTCACGATGCTGGCCGGGATGCCGGTTTTGGCGAACTTGCCGTTGAGGTCCATGCCGGGCGTGACGATGGTCGACTTGATCGGGTCCAGCATGTTGAAACCGGTCGCCATCTTGCCGAAACCGTGCCAGTTGATGCCGGCCTTGGCATTCTTGCTTTCACCCTTGATGATCCAGTCTTCGGAGCGGCCTATGCCCTCTTCCACCAGCTTGTCCGGGCCCCAGACCTTGAACCACCAGTCGTCGCCGTACTCTTCGGCGACCTTGCGCATCGCGCGGCGGAAGTCCAGCGCCTCCAGAATGCTTTCTTCCACCAGCGCCGTGCCGCCGGGCGGCTCCATCATCGCGGCGGCCACGTCACAGCTGGCGATGATGCTGTACTGCGGCGAGGTCGAGGTGTGCATCAGGAAGGCTTCGTTGAACAGATGCCGGTCCAGCTTGACGCTCTGCGAATCCTGCACCAGCACGTGGCTGGCCTGGCTGATGCCTGCCAGCAGCTTGTGGATGGATTGCGTCGCGTACACCATGGCCTGCTTGGGACGCGCGCGTTTTTTGCCCATGGCGTGGTAACTGCCGTAGAACGGGTGGAAGGCCGCGTGCGGCAGCCAGGCTTCGTCGAAATGCAGGTTCTCGACATAACCGTCGAGCATGCCCTTGATGGTTTCGGTGTTGTAGAGCACGCCGTCGTAGGTGGACTGGGTCAGCGTCAGCACGCGCGGCTTGACCTTTTTGGCATCCACGCCCTTGAGCAGCGGGTTGGCCTTGATCTTGGCCTGGATGGAGGCCTGCTCGAACTCTTCTTTTGGAATCGGTCCGATGATGCCGAAGTGGTTGCGCGTTGGTTTCAGGAACACCGGGATCGCCCCGGTCATGATGATGGCGTGCAGGATGGACTTGTGGCAGTTGCGGTCCACCACCACCACTTCGCCGGGCGCCACCGTGTGGTGCCAGACCATCTTGTTGGAGGTCGAGGTGCCGTTGGTGACGAAGAAGCAATGGTCGGCATTGAAGATGCGCGCGGCATTGCGCTCCGAGGCGCCGACCGGGCCGTCGTGGTCCAGCAACTGGCCAAGTTCCTCGACGGCGTTGCAGACGTCGGCGCGCAGCATGTTCTCGCCGAAGAACTGGTGAAACATCTGGCCGACCGGGCTTTTCAGGAAGGCGACGCCGCCGGAATGCCCCGGGCAATGCCAGGAATAGGAGCCGTCTTCGGCATAGTCCAGCAGCGCCTTGAAAAACGGCGGCTGCACGCTTTCGAGGTAACTCTTGGCCTCGCGGATGATGTGGCGCGCCACGAACTCGGGCGTGTCCTCGAACATGTGGATGAAACCGTGCAACTCGCGCAGAATGTCGTTCGGGATGTGGCGTGAGGTTTTGGTCTCGCCATAGACGTAAATCGGCACATCCAGGTTCTTGCGCCGCACTTCTTCGATGAAGTGGCGCAGGTTCACGACCGCAGGGTCCAGGTCAGGGCCGGGCGTGAATTCCTCGTCGTCAATCGACAGGATGAAGGCGCTGGCGCGGCTTTGTTGTTGCGCAAACTGCGACAGATCGCCATAACTGGTGACACCCAGCACTTCAAAGCCCTCCGTTTCAATCGCCTGGGCCAGCGCGCGGATGCCCAGGCCGGAGGTGTTTTCGGAACGGAAATCTTCGTCGATGATGACGATGGGAAAACGGAATTTCATCAAGAGGCCTTTGCCTGGAACTGCCAAAAAAATCGAATCAGGGCCGAAGTGTAAGGACATTTGAAAAGTCCGGCGGCTGCTTGTCCTTCGCAGGGCCGGGTTAAGCTTGCCAATTCACGCTTCTGGCCCAAAATGTGGCTTTTCGGAAACGCAGGGAGACTCAACATGAGTGAATCAAGCATCTGGTGGCTTCTAGCAGGCGGCGCCGTCGCGCTGGAACTGGTCACAGGCACCTTTTATCTGCTGATGCTGGCCCTGGGCATGATTGCCGGTGCGTTGGCGGCGCACCTGGGGCTGTCGGTGGTCATGCAGATCGTGGTGTCCGCCCTGGTCGGTGGCGGTGCGGTCGCCCTGTGGCATTTCAAGCGCAGCAAGGAGCCACAGCCCGTTGCCGCCAACGCCAATCGCGATGTCCAGATGGACATCGGTGAAACGGTTCATGTGCTGCAATGGAATGAAGATGCCACGGCCAGCGTCAAATACCGCGGCGCCCAGTGGACGGTGGAACTGATGGACCGCCAAACTGCGCCGCAGCCCGGCCTGTTCAGGGTGCGGCAACTCAATGGCAACCGGCTTGTGGTCGACAAGGCCTGACAGGGCCTGAGCTTGCAGCTCCCCTGCCCCGTATCGCAGCGATTATTTTGTTTTAACCGGAGAACTCCATGGAAATTGCACTCGTCGTTCTGGTGATTGCCTTCATTTTTATTGCACGCAGCATCAAGGTGGTGCCGCAGCAAAACGCCTGGGTGGTCGAGCGTCTGGGCAAGTTTCATGGCAGCCTGACGCCGGGCCTGAACTTCCTGATAACCTTCATTGACAGCGTGGATTACAAACATTAGCTCAAGGAAATTCAGCTGGATGTGCCCAG
>CBFGNA010000427.1:0-2877 GCA_965650045.1 uncultured Polaromonas sp. | reverse complement strand
AGCGCAAGCGTGGCGGGGGCCAGAGCCGTAAATGATGCCCAATCCTGGCTGGCGACGGCGCTTGTGCGCAGCAGCACGCGTGGAGGCAGGCTGTCCAGCGCATGCGCGATGTGCTGCGGCTCGACCAGCGGCCCACAGTCCAGGCAGTGGATCACGCGGCAGGGGCCGAGATAGGGTTGCAGGTCAACGGCGCCAATCGCTGCCTCGCCATTGGCGTAGTGCATGGGCGCGTCCGCATGCGCGCCGGTGTGCGGCGAAAACGTCAGGGTGTTGACGTTGACCGGACAGTCCGGCGACAGCGCAAAGTGCAGCTTTTGCGAATACGGCGCGTCGCCCGGAAACACGGCCGCGTGTTCGTCCACCGGTGGCGAAATGTCCCAGATGCGGGGCTTGGCAGTTGTCATGTTTTTGAAGGTAGCACCATCAAAAAGCCCGTGGTGTCGGTTATTTCCAACAGGCTTCGGAAATACCGGGCCTTCAGCGAAAAGCCGGGGCGGGCTGTACAGTCTCTGGCTGGCGCGCGGGGACAGGCGCTTTCAACATCCACATCATTCGGAGCACAACATGGCATCAAGCGGAAAAGGCAAAGTGGCACTGGTCACAGGCGCAGGAACAGGGATCGGCAAGGCAGTGGCGCTGGCGCTGCTGCGCGCGGACTACAGCGTGGTGCTGGTGGGCCGCCGGTCCGAACCGCTGAGTGAGGCCGTCAAGGCCTCCGGCGCCGACAGCCGTGCGCTGGCTGTGCCCTGCGACGTGAGCCAGCCCGATGCCGTGCGCGCGGCCTTTGACCTGGCGCAGCAGACCTTTGGCCGGCTGGACCTGCTGTTCAACAACGCCGGCGTGGGCGCGCCGCCAGTGCCCATGGAAGATCTCAGCTTCGAGCAATGGCAAAACGTGGTCAACATCAACCTGACCGGCTCTTTCCTGTGCGCACAACACGCGATCCGGCTGATGAAGGCCCAGTCGCCGCAGGGTGGCCGCATCATCAACAACGGCTCGATCTCGGCGCACGCGCCACGGCCCAACTCGGCGCCCTACACGGCGACCAAACACGCGATCACCGGCCTGACCAAATCAATCTCGCTCGACTGCCGCAAGTACGACATCGCCTGCGGGCAGATCGACATCGGCAATGCGCACACCGAGCTTGCTGCACGCATGGCCAATGGTGTGCCGCAGGCCAATGGCGAGATTGCGGTGGAGCCGCTGATGGATGTGGAGCATGTCGCCGATGCGGTGGTGCACATGGCGTCGCTGCCGCTAGCAACGAATGTCCAGTTCATGACCATCATGGCGACAAAAATGCCGTTTGTGGGACGCGGCTAGCCGGCCCTGCAGTTAACCACCTGCCACCCGGAATGACCTGAGGCCGTGCGGGCCGAGCCCGCGCTGCCCTAGTCGTTGGCAGGGTTGTCGGCTTCGGTCTTGCGCGGTGGCTTGGGCCGCGGCGGCGTGCTGGTGTGGATCAGCATCGTGGCTTTTTCCATCTCGCCGGCCAGCAGTGCGGGCAGCGCCTTGAGCGAACGGGCAATGCTGTCCTCAATCGCCACCCGGTGTTCCTGCGAGGGCTTCTTGAGCACCCAGTTGATCACCTCGGCCTTCACGCCCGGATGGCCGACGCCGATGCGAAGCCGCCAGTAGTCACCGGTGCCCAGTTGCGCGTGGACGTCGCGCAGGCCGTTGTGGCCAGCGTGACTGCCGCCGAACTTGAGTTTGGCCTGGCCGGGAACGATGTCGAGTTCGTCATGTGCCACCAGAATTTCTTCGGGCGCAATCTTGAAAAAACGTGCCAGCGCGGCGACCGATTTGCCGGACAGGTTCATGAAGGTCAGCGGCTCCAGCAGCCAGACGGTCTGGCCAGCAACGGTGGTGCGGGCGACACGGCCGTGGTAGTTTTTGTCCAGCACCGGTGTCACTTTGAGTTCGCGCGCCAGCGCCTCGGTCCACCAGAAACCGGCGTTGTGGCGGGTGGCTTCGTAGTCAGGGCCGGGATTGCCCAGGCCCACAAAAAGTTTGATCATGCGTCGGTGTGAAATGAAAACGATGGGATCGGCTACGGATTATCAATGCGGCCACCCATTACCCCCAAGAAAAAGCCCCTGGCCTCCGGGGAGGGCAGGGGCCGCTGGCCTTCTCAGGCCACCGTGTGCCTTGAATTATTTCTTGGCAGCAGGCTTGGCAGCGTCGGCCTTGGCGCCGGCTTTGGCTTCCTTGGCGGCAGCAGCCTTGGCAGCTTTCGGGTCCACTGGCGCGGCGGCTGCCGCAGCAGCTGCAGCATCGGCTTCGGCTTCTTCCGAAACGGAAGATACCGACACCAGCACCGGGTTTTCCTGGCCCTTGGCCACGAACTTCACGCCCTTGGGCAGGGTGATGTCCTTCAGGTGCAGCGGGCTGCCTTTTTTCAGGCCGCTCAGGTCGATGGCGATGAACTCTGGCAGGTCCTTGGGCATGCAGGAAATGCTCAGCTCGGTCATCACGTGGTTGACCAGGCAGTTTTCTGCCTTGACGGCTGGGGACTCTTCCTCACCGCTGTAATGCAGAGGCACCTTCATGGTCAGGCGGGTGCGGGCGTCCACGCGCTGGAAATCCACGTGCTGGATCATCTGCTTGTAGGGGTGCATTTGCAGGTCGCGCAGCAGGACTTTTTCAGTCTTGCCGCCGAGTTCCATTTCCAGCACGGAGGCGTGGAAAGCTTCTTTCTTGATGGCGTGGAACAGCGCGTTGTGATCGATTTCGATCAGTGACGGTTCGCCGGAACCACCGTAAACAATACCGGGCGTGCGGCCGGTGATGCTGAGACGGCGGCTCGCACCCGTGCCCTGCTTTGCGCGCTCATAAGCGACGAATTTCATAATCTACTCCAATAAAGAACTGACC
>CBFGNA010000426.1:0-2883 GCA_965650045.1 uncultured Polaromonas sp. | reverse complement strand
CTGGTGATCGACAAGTGGTTCAGCCTGCAGGCCAGCGCGCCGGATCGCGGCGGCAACATCCTGCCGGCCGTCAAGCAGCTGATGAAACATGCCGACTTCAGCCTGCGCAACCCGAATCGCGCGCGCAGCGTGGTCAGCACCTTCTGCCAGGGCAACCCGGCCGGCTTTCACCGCGCCGATGCGGCCGGTTATGTGTTCTGGAGCGAACGCGTGATCGAGCTCGACGCGATCAACCCGCAGGTCGCCGCCCGCCTGGCGCGCGCGCTGGACCGCTGGAGCAAGCTGGCCGAACCCTATCGCAGTGCCGCCCGCGAAGCGATTGCCCGCGTCGCAGCCCGGCCTGATTTGAGCAAGGACACCCACGAGGTGGTGACACGCGCATTGGCTGATTAACCATCTGTCATTGCGGACGCGATCCGCCATCCATGGATCCCGGATCAGGTCCGGAATGACAACAAGATAACGAGGAGCTTCACCATGTCTTCAAAAGTATCCCTGACGCGTTACCTGGTCGAGCAGCAGCGCATCGACGGTCACATCCCCTCGCAGCTTCGCCTGCTGCTGGAAGTGGTGGCGCGCGCCTGCAAAAGCATCAGCCAGGCCGTCAACAAGGGCGCGCTGGGCAGTGCGATGGGCAGCGCCCAAAGCGAAAATGTGCAGGGCGAGATCCAGAAAAAGCTGGACATCATTGCCAACGAGGTGCTGATCGAGGCCAATGAATGGGGCGGCCACCTGGCCGGCATGGCCAGCGAAGAGATGGAAGGCATTTACGTGGTGCCCAACCGTTACCCGCACGGTGAATACCTGCTGTTGTTCGACCCGCTCGACGGCTCCAGCAACATCGACATCAACGTCAGCATCGGCACCATCTTCAGCGTGCTGAAGATGCCTGAAGGTGACCGCGGCGTGGACGAGTCCGACTTCCTGCAGGCCGGCCACAAACAGGTGGCGGCGGGTTACTGCATCTACGGCCCGCAAACCACGCTGGTGCTGACCGTCGGCGACGGTGTCGCCATGTTCACGCTGGACCGCGAGCAGGGCTCCTTCATGCTGATCGAGGAAAACGTGCAGATCCCTGCCGACACAAAAGAATTTGCCATCAACATGAGCAACATGCGGCACTGGGACGAGCCGGTCAGGCGCTACATCGACGAATGCCTGCAGGGCAAGGACGGTCCGCGCGGCAAGGACTTCAACATGCGCTGGATCGCCGCCATGGTGGCCGACGTGCACCGCATTTTGTGCCGCGGCGGCATCTTCATGTACCCCTGGGACAAGCGCGAGCCCGAAAAAGCCGGCAAGCTGCGCCTGATGTACGAAGCCAACCCCATGAGCTGGCTGATCGAGCAGGCCGGCGGCGCCGCCACCAACGGCAAGCAGCGCATCCTGGACATCCAGCCCACCAAGCTGCATGAACGCGTGAGCGTGATCCTGGGATCGAAGAACGAGGTCGAGCGGGTCACCGCTTACCACCTCGGTTCCTGATCAGTCTTCGGGCCAGCGCAACTCTGACGCGACATGATCGCGGAACCACATGTGCGCGCCCAGGCGTTCGCTGCGTTCGTGCCAGACCAGCTCGTACTTCACCGGCTGCAGCGGAAAAGGCGTATCGCGCACTTCCAGGTTGAACTGCCTTGCTGCGGCGAGCGCCAGGCGGCGGGGTAACAAGGCCATCAGGTCACACTGTGCCAGCAGGGCTGGAACCGCGGAAAACTGGCTCACCACGAGGCCGACACGGCGCTCAATCCCTGCGTAGCGCAATGCCGAGTCGGCATAGGTGAAGGCCTCGCCATCCGGCGAAATGGCAATGTGCGCGACCGAACAAAAAGCCTCCAGGTTCCACGGCCGGGTGGCCACGGGGTTGCTCTTGCGGAACACGCACACATGCTGGTCAGTCCACAACTCGCGCCGCCCGAAGTGCTGGGGCAGCGCATAAAACAGGCCCACACCGAAATCGAGCGTGCCCTGGGCCATGCGCGACTCGGAATCGCCCAGCGTGCGCGTCACCAGGCGCAGGGTCAGGCCGGGCGCCGCGGCATGCAGGCGGGCGTACCAGTTGGGCACCAGCAGGTTCACAAGCATGTCGTTGATCGCCAGCGAAATTCCGAAACTGGCACTGGCGGCGTCAAATGAATCAGGGGCGACGGCGCGTCTGAGCGCTTCCAGCGCGCCGCTGACTTCCCGCCACAAACCTTCTGCGCGCGGCGTGGGGCGCACGCCATCGGCGGTGCGCACGAACAAGGGGTCCCCGTACCCCTGCCGCAACCGCGCCAGCGCATGGCTCACGGCAGGCTGGGTGAGCGCCAGCCGTTCGGCGGCACGCGTGACATTGCGCTCGCGCATGACCATGTCAAAGACCTGCAGCCCGTTCAGGTCGATTCGTCGGGTGTCAGAGGAATTCATGCACGGCGCTTGGGGAAGAAAGCGCCTACTCCATCACGAAGCCGGTCGCTTTCACAACTTTACGCCACTTCTCGGTGTCCTCGGCCACGAAACGCGTGAACTGGTCCGGCGTGCCGCCCACAGCGCTGGCGCCGAGCTCCAGCAGCTTCTTCTTTACCTCCGGCAGTTGCATCACCTCGCGCGTGTCGGCCGCTATTTTGGCGGTCACAGCCGCTGGCAAGCCGGCCGGCCCCATCAGGCCAACCCAGGTGGTGGCGGTAAAGCCGGGCACCGTTTCTGCAACGGTCGGCACGTCTGGCGCGGTCGGGCTGCGCTCAAGGCCTGTGACGGCCAGCGCGCGCAGCTTGCCCTGCTGAACCTGCGGCCATACCGCAGGGATGTTGTCAAAGGCCACCTGCACCCGGCCCGACAGCAGTTCGGTCAGCGCCGCGCCACTGCCCTTGAAAGGCACGTGAACCATTTCAGTCCCCGTGGCGATCT
>CBFGNA010000425.1:0-2893 GCA_965650045.1 uncultured Polaromonas sp. | reverse complement strand
CGGCACAAAAATCGTGCATGTTCCATACAAGGGCGCCGCACCGGCGCTGAACGACGTGCTGGGCGGGCAAATCGAGCTGGCCATGGTCGGCACCCCCTCTGCCCTGCCCTACCTCAAATCCGGCCGGCTCACACCCATCGGCCTGACCAGCGCCAAGCGCAGCTCACTGGCACCCGATGTGCCGACCATTGCAGAGTCCCTGCCGGGGTATGAGGTCGAACTGGTCTACGGCATCGTGGCGCCGGCGGGCACACCCAAGGAAGTCGTGGCCCGCCTCAATACCGACATCCACAAGGCGCTGCAGGACGCCGAACTACGCGACAGGCTGCTGGGCCAGGGTTTTGAGGTGCGCACCAGCACCCCGGAACAACTGGGCAGCTACATCCAGTCCGAAATCGCCAAATGGGCGCCCATCGTGAAGGAGTCGGTCGTCAAGCCCGAGTAAGGCGACACCGCCCGGCCATCCCCTCCCTTTCCAGAACCCAACCGCTATGACAACCCACGCCACGCCAAGCACCCCTGCCGCCACCGAAACACCTTCAAGCACCACCAAGCGCATGATCGGTCCCGTCATCCGCCTGCACCCGCAGGACAACGTGGTGGTGGCGCGGCTGGACGTGGCGCTGGGCACCGCTGTGCCCAGTGAGGGCTTTACCAGCCGCAGCCAGGTGCCGGCGGGCTACAAGATCGCGGCACGCAAGATCCTCAAGGGCGAGCCGATCCTGAAGTACAGCGTGACCGTGGGATTTGCCAATGTGGACATCGAGGCCGGCACCATGGTGCACAGCCACAACACCGAGTTCCGGGAGTTTGACCGGGACTACGCGCATGCCAGCGCGTTCAAGCCGGTGCAGTTGCTGCCCGAAGACCAGCGCGCCACCTTTCAGGGCTATGTGCGGCCCAATGGCAAGGTCGGCACCCGCAACTTCATCGGCATCCTGTCCACGGTGAACTGCTCGGCCACGGTCGTCAACAAGATCGCGGAGTGGTTCACGCCCGAACGCCTGGCCGAGTTCCCCAATGTGGACGGCGTGGTGGCCTTCAGCCACTCCATCGGCTGCGGCATGGAGATGACGGGCGAACCAATGCAACTGTTGCGCCGCACCATGGCGGGTTATGCGCGCCACCCGAATCTCGCGGCGGCCATGGTCATCGGCCTGGGTTGCGAACGCAACCAGCTCAAGGGCCTGATGGCCCAGGAGGAGCTGGAAGCCAGCCCCACGCTGCACACCTTCATCATGCAGGAAAGCGGCGGCACACGAAAAACCATTGAGGCCGGCATCGAAGCCGTGCGCGCCCTGCTGCCAGCTGCCAACGCCTTCCGGCGCGAGACCGTGAGCGCCAGTCACCTGATGGTCGGCCTGCAATGCGGCGGGTCCGACGGTTTTTCGTCGATCACGGCCAACCCTGCGCTGGGCGCCGCGGTGGACATCCTGGCTCGCCACGGCGGCACCGGCATCCTGTCAGAGACGCCCGAAATTTACGGCGTGGAGCACACGCTGACGCGCCGCGCCGCGAGCCGCGCCATCGGTGAAAAACTGATAGAGCGCATCCGCTGGTGGAAAGACGAATACTCGGTGGGCCGCGATGTGCAGATCAATGGCCAGGTCAGCCCCGGCAACCAGATCGGCGGCCTCGCGAACATTTTCGAAAAATCGCTGGGCTCGTCGATGAAAGGCGGCACCGGCCCGCTGATGGCGGTGTACCGCTACGCCGAGCCGGTGACCACGCCAGGTTTTGTGTTCATGGACACGCCAGGCTTTGACCCCGTGTCGGCGACCGGCCAGATTGCCGGCGGGGCCAACCTCATTGCCTTCACCACCGGCCGCGGCTCGATGTTCGGCTCCAAGCCCGCGCCCTGCATCAAACTGGCCACCAACAGCCCGATGTTCCACCGGCTGGAAGAAGACATGGACATCAACTGCGGCGAAATCCTGGACGGCACGGCCTCGGTCGAGGAAATGGGGCAGCGCATCTTCGAGTTGTTTCTGCGGACAGCGTCGGGAGAACCCAGCAAGAGCGAAGCTTTGGGCCTGGGCGACCATGAGTTTGTGCCCTGGCAGATCGGCATCATGAGCTGAAAGCCGTCCCCGCGGCGGCGGCCGGGCCGCTCAGGTCAGCAAAGCCACAGCGGCTGAAAAGCTGAAGAACGCCAGCACCGTGGACAGCAGGATGATGCGCGCAATGCGGCCGTTGTTGGCACCGAACCGTTCGGCCAGCAGCGACACATTGCTGGCGCTGGGCAGGGCCGCCACCAGCACGATCACCGTCAGCGCAAAGGGCTTGAGCGGCAGGCCGGCGTAGATGGCCAGCAGGCCGACCAGGCCGACCAGCAACGGGTGCAGCAGCAGCTTGATCAGCGCGACCGGCACGTAATCCTTCAGCGCAATCGTTTCCACACTGTTCATCTGGGATCGCGCCAGCACCGCGCCGATAGTGAACAGCGCCACCGGCGAGGCGGCGTCGGCCATCAGCGCGACCGTCTGCATCACCGGCGCCGGCAGGGCGATCTGCAGCCCCGAGGAGATGGCGCCCAGCACAATCGCCCAGGGCATGGGATTGAGCGCGACGCCCCGCAGCGCCTTGCGCGCCGCAACTTCCGCGCCATGCACGTCGGCCGAGTCCAGCCGGGACAGGGCAATGCACAGCGAGCTGGTCACGAGCAGGTCCACCACAATGGTCAAGATCGCCGGGCCCGCGGCCTGCGCGCCCAGGAGCGCGACCAGCAGCGGCACCCCCATGAAACCGGTGTTCGGGAAGGCCGCCACCAGCGCCCCAAAGGAGGCGTCGTTCCAGCCGATCCGCGGGCCGCGCGTCACTGCCACCGTGAAAGCCACCTTGATCAGCGCGCACAGCAGGTACACCGCCACCAGGCTGCCGTCGAGCAGTTGCG
>CBFGNA010000424.1:0-2902 GCA_965650045.1 uncultured Polaromonas sp. | reverse complement strand
GCCTGCGCCGGTTTGAAGGGCGTGAGGCCGGACATCAGCCCGCCGACAAATCCGCCGACCGCAATGCCGATCAGCCAGCTGGGCCAGTTGAAGCTCTGGCTGACCTGGGGTGCCGTCGGCGTGCGCGGCCACTTGCGGTTGGCCAGGTGCTGCACCAGCATGCCGGTTTGCACCACAAACACCAGAAAGAAAACCAGGAAGGCGTTTTTGCCGCTGTAACCGGGAAAACCCAGCAGCAGCAACGCCGGCACATGGCTGATGCCGTAAACACAGACCATGATGCCCCACTGCAGCTTGGCGTTGCGCTCAAGGAAACGCTGCGGGTCGTTGGCCAGCGCGCTGACGACCGGGATCAACAGAAACACATAGACCGGGATGAACACCGTCACCAGATCGAACCGTTTGGTGATCACCAGCCAGAACTGCACCGGCAGAACCACGAAGAAGGCCAGCACCAGGCTGCGGTGATCACCATGCCGGGTCGGCGACAGCGTGATGAATTCGCGCAGTGCAAAAAAGGCCACGATGGCAAACAGCAGTGTCGCCACGGTTTCGCCCGAGGCCCAGGCCAGCCAGAACACGGTGCACATCAGCCACGAGGTGTTGAGGAGGCTGGTCAACTCCCGGATGTCCTGGCTGCGAATTTCGTTCTCGCCGTCGTCGCGCAGAGAGATCACCAGCGTCCAGATGCTGGCAGCAATCAGCAGGCCGAACACCATCACAAACAGCAGGCCGACCTGGTGCGAGGGGCTGAGATTGCGTAAAAAACTGCTCATCAGGAGTCTCGCAAGGCGACGACCGCCTGCCGCGCGCGCGCCAGGAAGTGGGCGCGTTCTTCACCGGCTTCCAGCACCAGCGGCGCGCCGAAAGTCACCGAACACAGGATGGGCACCGGCACCACCTCACCCTTGGGCATGACGCGCTGCACATTGTTGATCCAGGCCGGCACCAGCACGACCTGCGGAAACTTCAGCGCCAGGTTGTACAGACCCGACTTGAACGCCTGCGGCTCTTCCTGGTTGCCGCGTGTGCCTTCGGGAAACAGGATGATGGAATCGCCGCTTTCCAGCGCATCAATCAGCGGCTCCAGCGGGTCCTGGTCGGTGGTCTTGGTGCGGTCCACATAAATGGCATTGAACACCGCGGTGGTGAGCCATTGCTTGAACGGGGTCTTGGTCCAGTAGTCTTTGGCGGCAATCGGCCGTGTGATGCTGCGCAATTCGCTGGGCAGCGCGGCCCACATCAGCACCAGGTCGGCATGGCTCTGGTGGTTGGCGAAATAAATGCGCTGCTCGGCCTTGGGCGGGCAGCCCTGCCAGCGCGCCTGGGCGCCGGTCAGCGCGCGGATCAGGCCGAGCAAAAACAGGCTCATGGCCTTCGCCCGGATGTTCATGGCACTTCCACGCCGCCCATGCGCGCCGCGATGGTGGATGCGCGCGACGCCAGGTAGCCGGACCCGGGGCGGGTCTCGAAATATTTGTGGCGCGGCAGCATCACTGCCAGACGCGCGGCCTCGTAGGCGCTGAGTTTGGCCGCCGGCTTTCTGAAGTAATGCTGCGCCGCGGCTTCGGCGCCGAACACCCCCTCGCCCCACTCAACGTTGTTGAGGTAAATCTCCAGGATGCGCTGCTTGCTCAGCAGGGCTTCCAGCAACAGCGTGAGCACCAGCTCCTGGCCTTTGCGCATCAGCGTGCGCTCGCCGGACAGAAAGAGGTTTTTGGCGAGTTGCTGCGTGATGGTGGAGCCGCCGACAATTTTGGGGGGCCTGGTTGCGACTTTGCCGCTGCCGGCCGGCGCGGCCTTGCTCCCGAGCCGGCTGGCGGCTTTTTCGGCGCGCTGCTCGGCCTGTGTATTTTTCTCCCAGGCTTTCTCCAGCGCCTCCAGGTCCACACCTTCGTGTTCGATGAAGGTGGCGTCTTCGGACACGATGACCGCACGCTTGAGGTTGTCGGACAGCGCTGAATAAGGCACCCACTGCTGGCGCCATTTCAGGCTGCCTTTTTCAGTGGCCAACCGGTAGATTTCCGAGCGCTGGAAAGCGGTGGACTGCGGGTCCAGCACCGCCATCCATGCGATGCGGCCGACAAAATAAAGCTGCATTGCCACGCCGGCGATCAGCACCAGCAACAACCAGCGCAGCAGCGCCTTCATGCCAGCGCCTCGCGCATTTCCTGCAGCACCCGGGCCGAGGGCGGCCGCACGCCGCGCCAGAAGGCGAAGGACTCGGCGGCCTGCTCGACCAGCATGCCCAGGCCGTCGCGCGGCAATGCGCCATGCGCCCGCGCCCAGTCGGCAAAGTCTTTGGCTGCAGGGCCGTACATCATGTCGTAGGCCAGTGCGCCGGGTTTGAGCACGCGCGCATCCACCGGCACGGCCCCGCCGCCCAGGCTGCTTGCCGTGGCATTGACAATCACATCAAAATCGGCCTCCAGCCCTTGCTGGGTAAGGGCGAGCAGCTCTGTTTTTTGTAGCGTAGCGCGCAGCGACGGGTGTGCCGCATGGCGTGCCACCAGGTCCAGCGCTTTGGCGTGGGTGCGGTTGGTCACCACCACGCGCCGGGGCCCGGCCATCAGCAGCGGGCCCAGCACGCCGGCTGCGGCGCCCCCGGCGCCCAGCAGCAGGATGTCGCGTCCGCCCAGGCTGAAGCCGGCATTGCGCTGGATGTCATTGACCAGGCCGATGCCGTCGGTGTTGTCGGCGGCGATCTGGCCCGCGCCGTCAAAGCGGAGCGTGTTGGCAGCCTGCGCCAGCGCAGCACGTTCTGTGGGCTGGTTGGCTGCGCTGAAAGCCTCGAACTTGAACGGCACGGTCACATTACAGCCGCGTCCGCCGCCGGCGATCCAGGCGCGCAATGTGGCGGCAAAACCGTCCAGCGGCGCGAGCTGCCGGCTGTAGTCGATGG
>CBFGNA010000423.1:0-2904 GCA_965650045.1 uncultured Polaromonas sp. | reverse complement strand
GGCATGCCCATTGCCAATGCCTCCATGCTCGACGAAGCCACGGCCGCCGCCGAAGCCATGACGCTGGCCAGGCGCAGCGTCAGGAGCAAAAGCAATGTTTTCATCGTCGCCGGCGACTGCCATCCGCAAACCATCGAAGTGATCCAGACGCGCGCCAGGCCGCTGGGCATTGAAGTCAAGGTCAGCACCGCCTCCAGCACGCTGCCCATGCTGATGGCCGAAGGCGACTACTTCGGCGTTCTCGCGCAGTACCCGGCCACCACCGGCAGCATCCATGACCTGCGGCCGCTGGCCGGCCAGGCGCATGTGGATGGCGCCGCGCTGTGCGTGGCGGCGGACCTGCTGGCACTGACGCTGCTCGCTCCGCCCGGCGAATGGGACGCCGACATCGTGCTGGGCAGCACCCAGCGCTTCGGCATGCCCATGGGCAACGGCGGCCCGCACGCGGCCTACCTCGCCTGCCGCGACGAATTCAAACGCTCCCTGCCCGGCCGTCTTGCCGGGGTCAGCGTGGACAGCCATGGCAACCCGGCCTATCGCCTCGCGCTGCAGACGCGTGAGCAGCACATCCGCCGCGAAAAAGCCACCTCCAACATCTGCACCGCGCAGGTGCTGCCGGCCGTGATTGCCAGCATGTACGCGGTGTACCACGGCCCTCAGGGTCTGAAGCGTATTGCCGAACGTGTGGCGGCCTACACCGCCATTTTTGTGCAGGGCCTGAAAGAGATGGGTTATGAGATCACCAACACCGGCGCCTTCGATTCGGTCACCATCAAGACCAGCGATGCTACACATTTGATAGCTGAACGCGCACGGCTGGCGGGGGCTAACCTTCGATTTCGCTTGAAGAATCATCTGGGTGTGTCGCTGGACGAAACCACCAGCCGCAGCGACATCGAACTGCTCTGGTCCTTCTTTGCCCAGCCCGGGCAGGCCGTGCCGGTGGTCAGCGCTTTCGAAAAAGGCGTCGCCCTGCTGATTCCCGAAGCATTGCGGCGCAGCAGCGACTTCCTCACGCACCCGGTGTTCAACACGCACCACAGCGAGACCGGCATGCTGCGCTACATCCGCATGCTCGGCGACCGGGACCTGGCGCTGGACCGCAGCATGATCCCGCTTGGCAGCTGCACCATGAAGCTCAATGCCACCAGCGAGATGATCCCCATCACCTGGCCCGAGTTCGCCAACATCCACCCGTTTGCGCCGCCTGAGCAGTTGCAGGGTTACGCCGAACTCGACCGGCAGTTGCGCGACTGGCTGTGCCAGGCCACCGGGTACAAAGGCATCAGCCTGCAGCCGAATGCCGGCTCCCAGGGTGAATACGCCGGGCTGCTGGTCATCAAGGCCTGGATGGAAGCCAACGGCCAGGGCCACCGCAACATCTGCCTCATTCCCTCGTCGGCCCACGGCACCAACCCGGCCAGCGCGCAAATGGCCGGCATGACCGTCGTGGTGACCGCCTGCGATGCGCAGGGCAATGTGGACATGGCCGACCTCAAGGCCAAGTGCGAACAGCACAGCGACAAGCTCGCCTGCGTGATGATCACCTACCCCAGCACCCACGGCGTGTTCGAGACGCAGGTCAAGGAACTCTGCGCGCTGGTACACAGCCACGGCGGCCGTGTTTATGTGGACGGCGCCAACATGAACGCGCTGGTCGGCGTGGCCGCGCCCGGCGAGTTCGGCGGCGATGTCAGCCACCTGAACCTGCACAAGACTTTTTGCATTCCGCATGGCGGCGGCGGCCCGGGTGTGGGACCCGTCTGCGTAGTCGCGGATCTGGTGCCTTACCTGCCCGGCCATGCGACCGCTGGTCTGCTGGTTAACGGCGTAGGAGCCATATCAGCGGCACCATTGGGCAATGCCGCGGTGTTGCCGATCAGCTGGATGTACTGCCGCATGATGGGCCCCGAGGGCTTGCAGCAGGCCACCGAGGTCGCCATCCTCAGCGCCAACTACATCAGCGCGCGCCTGAAAGACCACTACCCGACGCTGTACGCCAGTGCCAACGACCACGTCGCGCACGAATGCATTCTCGATCTGCGCCCGCTCAAGGAAACCAGCGGTATCACCGCCGAAGACGTGGCCAAGCGCCTGATGGACTACGGCTTTCACGCCCCCACGCTCAGCTTTCCCGTACCGGGCACCTTGATGGTCGAGCCGACCGAAAGCGAAACCCTGGCGGAGCTGGACCGTTTCATCGCCGCGATGATCGCCATTCGCGAAGAAATTCGCCAGGTGGAAAGCGGCCTCTGGCCGCAGGACAACAACCCGCTCAAACATGCACCGCACACCGCCGCCAGCCTGCTGGCCGGCGAGTGGGACCGGCCCTATCCGCGCGAGACCGGGGCCTTTCCACTGACCACGCTCAGGCAGGCCAAATACTGGCCGCCCGTGGGCCGGGTGGACAACGTCTACGGCGACCGCAACCTGTTCTGCAGTTGCGTGCCGGTCAGCGACTACGCCTGATCAGCGGGCCCACAGCCCGCCCCGCCTGACCTGCCCTCCCCGCATCGCCGGGCGGTGTTTTTCCCTGTCAAGCAGTACACCCTCGCACAGGTGGGCGATACCACGGGGCAAAGCAGGCGGGCGCATCGGCTTTTATGATGACCCAGATGAGTGAACAGTTTGAAAAATTCCAGGACATGCTGATCGTCCTGCTGACGAATTACGGCATGAACGTGCTTGGCGCCGTGGTCACGCTGATGGCTGGCTTTCTGGTGGCCGGCTGGCTGGCGGTCCTGACCAACCGCGCGATGGCGCGGGCCAACAAGATCGACGCGGTTTTCCATCCGCTGCCCGGCAAGGTGGTGCGCATTGCGGTCATGGGCTTCACGCTGATCGCCGTGCTCAACCGTTTTGGTGTCGAGACCACCAGCCTGATCGCCGTGCTCGGTGCTGCCG
>CBFGNA010000422.1:0-2905 GCA_965650045.1 uncultured Polaromonas sp. | reverse complement strand
GACTTCGTGGCCAATGAGGAAGGCGACTGGGCTTTCCATTGCCACAAAAGCCACCACACCATGAATGCCATGGGCCATGATGTGCCGACCATGATCGGCGTGGATCACCGCAAGATCGTCAAAGACATCACCAGCGTCATCCCCGACTACATGGTGATGGGCGAACGCGGCATGGCCGACATGACGGAGATGGAGATGCCGCTGCCCGACAACACGGCGCCCATGATGACAGGCGCCGGCCCCTTCGGTTCGGTGGGCATGGGCGGCATGTTCAGCATGCTCAAGGTCCGCAAGGACCAGAAGCCCGGGGACTACCGGGATCCCGGCTGGTACCGGCATCCGGCGGGGACACAAGCCTATGAATGGACAGGCGCGTTGCCGGATGCCACGCGTTTCGGCGCAGCAGGCGGACAAACCATGAAGGCGCAGAACATGCCTGCGAAGGAAGTCGAAGTTCAGATCCGCAAGCCGGCGATGGGCGCCATGAGCGGGATGAAACACTGATCACCAGCAGCAGGGATGGCCATGCACCTCCCACACGCCCCATTGACGGCTGCAGGCGCTTTGCTTTGTTGACGCACGCCGGCGCCTTTTTCTGAATGTCTTCGCATGCTGAACTTTCACAGGAGAAAACCATGAAGAAACGTTTGTTGATCCAGCTCATCGCCACCCTTGCGGGCGGCGCACTGCTCCCCGTGACCACGCCTTGGGTGGCGGCGCGGACCCGGCCACGCATCGAGGTCTGGAAAGACCCGGATTGCGGCTGTTGCAAGGATTGGGTGACGCATCTGGAAACCAGCGGGTTCGAGGTCACAGTCCACAACGGCGGCAACGCCGCGGCCCGAAAACGCCTGGGAATGCCCGACAGGCTGGGCTCCTGCCACAGCGCACAGGTCGGCGGCTACGCCATCGAAGGACACGTACCGGCGCGCGATATCCATCGCCTCTTGAAGGAGCGGCCCAAGGCTGTGGGCCTGGCCGTGCCCGGTATGCCGGTGGGCTCGCCGGGCATGGACGGCCCCGAGTATGGCGGCCGCAAGGACAGCTACGACGTGTTGCTGGTTCTGGAAGGAGGCGGCTCCCGCACTTTTCAGCGCTACCACCACGCCTGATCCAACATCGCCGCACAAGGACCTCTCATGAAATACATCACCTCACTCATCCTCACCGTGCTCGGTACGGCGGCTTTTGCACAGGCCGCCTTGCAGCCCACCGACGCTGAAGTGCGCAAGATCGACCGGGACAGCGGCAGGATCACGCTCAAACACGGCGAGATCAAAAACCTCGACATGCCGCCCATGACCATGGTGTTCCAGGCGCAGGACAAGGCCGCGCTGGACAAGTTCAAGGTCGGTGACAAGGTTCGCTTTACCGCCGACAAGGTCAACGGCACCTACACCGTCCTGACCCTGATAGCCGCGCCGTGAAGCCTTGCCACTTGCTATATTTTCAATAGCTGCCTGCGCCCGTTCGTAAAGGGCTGGAGCCACTTTTTACCTGAGCAGGAAGAGGCTTGCGGCTGGCTCGCCGCGCGCGGCATGCTATCGTGGCGCATGCCCAAAACCATACGCCACACCCTGCTGTCCCTGCGCGACCTGTGGGCCTCGGCCGGGCCTTTCATCGTGCTGACGGTCACGCTGCTGGTGCTGGCTTACTGGTGGCTGGACCCGAATCCGCCCAAACGTGTCACCCTGGCCACCGGGCCGGCGCAAAGCGCGTATGAAGCCTTCGGCAAGCGCTACGCAAAAATCCTGGCCGGAGACGGCATCGAGGTGGTGCTGCTGCCCACGCAGGGCTCGGCCCACAACCTGCAACTGCTGCGCGAGGGCAAGGCCGACCTCGGCTTTGTGCAGGGCGGCACCAGCAGTTACGACGAGGCCGACGAGCAAGCGCTGACCTCCCTGGGGAGTCTGTTCGTCGAGCCCCTGTGGCTGTTTTACCGCGAGGGCGTGCCCGGGCGGGTCCAGGGGGAGGGAAAAATGAAAGCGCCCAGCGCGCGGGCCCTCAACTCCCTGACCCAATTGCAGGGACTGCGCGTGAACGTCGGCACGCCCGGCAGCGGCGTGCCCAGCCTGATGGGCAAGCTGCTGGACAGCAACCGGATCGAACCGGCGAGCCTGCGCCTGTCGAATCTGGACCAGACCCCCGCCACCGTGGCGTTTCTGGGTGGCGAGCTGGACGCCATTGTGTTTGCCTCGGCACCGGAATCGCTGATGGTGCAGATGCTGCTGCAGACACCCGGTGTCAAGCTCATGGACTTCACGCAGAGCGAGGCCTATTCCAAACGCTTCCCTTTCCTGAGCACGGCGCGGCTTCCCCAGGGGTTGGTCGACCTGGCCCGCGACATTCCGCCTGACGATGTCAACCTGGTCGCGCCGACCACCTCGCTGATTGCCCGGAGCACCACCCACCCGGCGCTGGTGCAGCTGTTCGCACAGGCCGGCAATGTGATCCACGGACCGGCCGGCTGGTTCAAGGCGGCCCGGGAATTCCCCAACCGGGACAACAGCGAACTGCCCATTTCCAAAGAGGCCGAACGCGCCATCCGGAACGACGCGCCGCTGCTGCAGCGCTACCTGCCCTTCTGGGTCGCCAACCTGGTCGAACGCATGTGGCTGGTCATGGGCATCATCATTGCCGTCATGCTGCCGCTGTCGCGCGTCGTGCCGCCCCTGTACGAGTTCCGGGTCCGCTCGCGCATTTTCAAGTGGTACGGGCAGCTTCGCGACATCGAAAGCCGCATGGAAGGCATGGAAGGCAGGCAGGGCAGCAAGACGCTGCTCGGCGAACTGGACGAACTGGAGGCACGCGCCGAAAAAATCAGCGTGCCGCTTTCCTACACCGACGAGTTGTACGCGCTGCGCAGCAACATCCACCTTGTCAGGAAAAAGTTGCTGCGCACCGA
>CBFGNA010000421.1:0-2913 GCA_965650045.1 uncultured Polaromonas sp. | reverse complement strand
CGTGTAAGCCAGGTTGAACACCAGGTTCAGGATGAATGGCAGCAAGACGCTGAAGGGCAGGCGGCGCTTGAGGTATTGCAGCAGCACGTAGCCGAAGCTCACCGCAATGACGATGTAAAGCACGGTCCAGACCGGCCCGAAAACCGAGGCGGGGGGTGAAAAGAAAGGTTTTTCAAGCTGGGCGTACCACGCCGCGCTGCTGGTGCTGTCCATGAATGGCCTGATGAAGGATGAAGGGTGAAGGTTGAAAGTGAGGTGAAGGTGGCGGATCACTGCGGCTTTCCAATGATTGTCCAGCCGCCCCATAAGCCGCGGCGCAGCCGTTCAACGGATTGCCGGGTAGGACGTGGCCGCAAAACCGGTCAGCCTGAATCCGCGCGCCCTGCGCCCACGTATCCATTCAGTGCCTGGCCGGCCACAGAAGGAACGCGTCAGGTTTTATTTCCAGCGCGCGGGCACAATTCCCGAACACCCTCAGCCGACGGAGATTTACCATGACACGACCGAACACCCGCCACGCCCTGGTGCTCCTGCCGCGCCTGATGGTGGGCGCCGTCCTTGCGCTGGCGCTGTGGCTGCCCGCGCACGCCGCGCCCCTGGCGCCGGCGGATGAGCAGGCGGTGCTTGCCACCGTGCAGGGGCAGCTTGCGGCCTTTGCGGCCGACGACGCCAGGAAGGCGTTTTCTTATGCCGCGCCGAATGTGCGTGAGGCCATGGGCAGTGCCGCCGGTTTCATGACCATGGTGCGCGAAGCCTACCCCGTGGTGTACCGCCCTGCTTCTGTGGCGTTCCTGAAGCCCGAAGACAAGGGAGGCGAGGCGGTCCAGCGCGTGCAGATGCTGGACGCGGCGGGAGAGGCCTGGCTGGCGATCTACAGCCTGCAACGCGCCGGCAAGGGCTGGCTGATCACCGGTTGTGTGGTTGTCCCCAACAAGGGACGCATGGCCTGAACCTGTGTTGCTTCATTTTTGATAGCTGGACAGGCACGACTGGCGGGGGCTGGAGGCCTTTTTTACTTAAAACTGAAGCGAGAACAAGGCGTTTTTGCTGACAGCACAAACGCCTGGGCGCCTGCGCATCACCTGCGGCCTCCGGCGCACCATGGGGCTTTTATCGAAAAGGCCTGCGCATGCACACCGCCAGACAACTCGCCCTCGGCGCCTTCGCACTGCTTGCTGCTGTGTTCAGCGGGCAGGCGGCGGCCTGTTACACCGTTTACAACCGCGCCAACCAGGTGGTGTACAACGCCGCCCAGGCGCCGGTGGACATGCGTTACCAGCTGCACGAAACACTGCCTGCGGTTTTTCCGGACGGCCACATGGTGTTCTCCATCACCGACACCTCGTGCCCGCCGGTCAATCTGATCCGCAGCAACTTCCGGGATTCCGAGAGGAGCCAGGCGGTGTATGGGCTGGACCGGGACCACGGGCGGGTGCGCCCCTACCGGTCGCCGCGCAACTGAGACTGGCGCCCGCAGGATTCAATGCGACAGCGCGTCAAACAGCGCGTACACCGGCGTGTCCTCCGGCAGGATGTACACCACGCCACGCGTGTTGCCCAGCACGGGGCTGACCACGGATTCGTAAAACGCCACCGGCACCACCACGCAACCCAGTGAAATGCGGTTGTCCTTGGGGGTGCCCGACGCCAGCCGCTCGCGGCGCTGCTCCTGGCTCTTGCCGGGGCGAAGGCGGTGGATGGCCAGTCCTTCGTTGTAGTTCACCCAGATCACCTGCTCGCCCTGCAGATTGAGGCCCGCCTGCGACAGATAACGGCCGGCGGGGGTTGTCCGCTCGGAAGGCAGGATCTGCGCCAGGGGCCGCTCACCAATACCCGGCACCGCGCGGTCACCGCCGGCCAGCCCCAGCAGCGCCGCCGTGGCCCCACGCAAACGCCCGGCGCCGTCAAACACAAACATGCGCGCCTCGTTTTTTTCCACGATGACAAAAGGCAAATTCCCGTTGTCGGCCGAGGCCAGCACCCAGGCGGCGGCGTAGCGGGCATCGCGCGAAGCCACCTGCCCGCCAAAATCGGCCTGCACGGTGTCTGCCGGCGCGGGCAAATCCTGCATGGCAAACACGGAAGAAGACAGGAGCAACAGCGGCCCCAAAAAGGCCCTTGCGAGCAATGGCGTCCTGCCTCGAATGCGCATTCCGGTGTCCTGGGGATTGAAGGTGTGGCTGCACCGCCGGACCGACCGGCGATGTAGGACACATCCTACCCAGAGGACGCGGTATTTGGCAAGCCTTGTTGAGGCCGCGCAGTGAGCGCTATCTTTTCGATAGCTGCTGAGTCAGTTCCACTGGCGCTTCAAGCGCTTTTGGACCATGCGTCAGGAAACCCGGCGATTTGCAGGTGTAGGTTTTATCCGACACGCCAGGAGGCAGACCCTTGATGCACGGAGGCCAGGACTCAGGCGTTTTCAGGCGGCGCCGGGTGTGGGCAGGCCGCGGAACACGGCTTGCAGAGGGCGGGTTTCCGGCAGGATATAAACCACGCCCCGCTGCGCGCCCAGCGCAGGGCGAACCACGCCTTCATAAAAGGCGACCGGCAGGTTGATGCAACCGAAGGAGATGCGGTTGTCATCCGGCGTCGGCGAAGCCAGCCGTTGCAGGCGGCGCTCGCTGGCCACGGTCGCGCGCACCCGGTGCATGGACACCGCGGCGCTGTAGTCCACCCACACAATGTCTTCACCTGCCGCATTGACGCCCGGCTGCGTCACAAACCGCCCGGCGGGTGTGGTTCGCTCGTGCGGGCGAATGGCGGACATGGCGCGTTCACCAATACCCTGCACCGAATCATCGCCAATCGCCGAGCCCATCAGCGCCGGGGTGGCGCCATCCAGCGTTCCGTCCGGCTTGAATACAAACACCCTCACATGCGGTTTGTCGACAATGACAAACGGCATGCCAC
>CBFGNA010000420.1:0-2915 GCA_965650045.1 uncultured Polaromonas sp. | reverse complement strand
ACTCCAGCGCCATGGCCCGGGTCATTTGCACCACGGCGGCCTTGCTCATGCAGTACACGCCGATCTGCGGCAACACGCGCAGCCCCGCCATCGAGGCAATATTGATGATGCGCCCGCCTGAAAAAGCGCCCGGCGCCATGCCGCGTGCGCGCGCCAGCATGCGCTTGCCAACCTCCTGGCCAACAAAAAAAGCGCCCTTCACGTTGGTATTGAAGATGAAGTCATAGTCCTCTTCGCCCACGTCCTGAATACGCTGCGTGGTGCTGACGCCGGAGTTGTTGACCAGAATGTCGATGGGACCGACCTCGGTCTCGGCGTGCGCCACGGCCGACTTGATGCTGGCGGTGTCGGTCACGTCGAGCATCACCACGTGGGCATCACCGCCCTCGGCCTCAATCTGCGCGCGCAGGTCCTTGAGCTTGTCCATGCGCCGGCTTGCCAGCACCACGGCAGCGCCGGCACGGCTCAGTGTTTTTGCAAACTGCGCACCCAGACCACCGGAGGCGCCTGTCACCAGCGCAACCCGTCCCGACAAATCCATGCTGTAGGCCATGGCAAACTCCTTTCATCATTAGAGACAGGTGTCTGACCTGCCCTTGCCCCTGGCAGAATAAAATCAGGGGCTGCACCGGCAGACACAGCCGACACCTTCAGCCAATCATTATGAGCGAGCCCCACATGACCAACGAAGAAATCCTGGCCCAGTTCGGCCCCCGTGAAGCGATGGAATACGACGTGGTCGTGGTCGGTGGCGGCCCCGGCGGCCTGGCCACCGCGATCCGCCTCAAGCAACTCGCGGCCGAAAAGGGGACGGAGTTGTCGGTGGTCGTTCTCGAAAAAGGCTCCGAGCCCGGCGCGCACATTTTGAGCGGCGCGGTGATGGACCCCAAGGCACTGACCGAGTTGATCCCGGACTGGAAAGAGCTGGGCGCGCCCCTGAACCAGGCGGTGACCGCGGACGAGGTGCTGTTCCTCAGCGAAACCGGCGCCACCAAAACCCCCGGCTTTCTGGTGCCCGAATGTTTTCACAATGAAGGCAACTACGTCATCAGCCTGGGCAACGTCGTGCGCTGGCTGGCGCAGCAGGCCGAAAACCTCGGCGTCGAAATTTTTCCCGGCTTTGCGGCGGCCGAAGTGCTCTACAACGACGATGGTTCCGTCAAGGGCGTGGCCACCGGCAACCTCGGCGTCGGCAAGGACGGCCAGCCCAGCGACCATTTCCAGCTCGGCATGGAACTGCATGGCAAATACACCATCTTTGCGGAAGGTGCACGCGGTCACCTGGGCCGCCAGCTGATGGCGCAGTTCAAGCTCAACGAAGGCAAGGACCCGCAGGCCTACGCCCTGGGTGTCAAGGAACTCTGGGAGATCGACCCGTCCAAACACAAGCCCGGCCTGGTGGTGCACACCGCCGGCTGGCCCATGGACAGCAAGACCTACGGCGGCGGCTTCATGTACCACCTCGAAGACAACAAGGTCACGCTGGGTCTGGTGGTGGGACTGGATTACACCAACCCTTACCTCAGCCCGTTTGAAGAAATGCAGCGCTGGAAGACGCACCCGCGCATCAAGGCTTACCTCGAAGGCGGCAAGCGCATCAGTTATGGCGCGCGCGCCATCACCGCGGGCGGGCTGGTCAGCCTGCCGAAAACCGTGTTCCCCGGCGGCGCGCTGATCGGCTGCGAAGCCGGCTACCTCAATGCTGCGCGCATCAAGGGCAGCCACGCCGCCATCAAGACCGGCATGCTGGCCGCCGAGGCCGCCTACGACGCGGTGACGGCGGGCCGGCAGCATGACGAACTCACGGCCTATCCGGAAGCTTTTGAGAAGAGCTGGCTGTACGCCGAGCTGAATCAGTCGCGCAACTTCAAGCAGTGGTTCAAGAAAGGCGTGTACATCGGCTCCCTGATGACCGGCATTGAACAGTGGCTGCTGCCCAAACTCGGCATCCGCAACCCGCCGTGGACAATGCGCCGCAAGACCGCCGACTACGCGATGCTCAAGCCGGCGGCCGAGTGCCAGCCGATTGTGTATCCCAAGCCCGACAACAAGCTCACCTTTGACCGGCTGAGCTCGGTGTTTGTCTCCAACACCAACCACGAAGAGCAGCAACCGGCCCACCTGACCCTCAAGGATCCGAGCGTGCCGGTCAACGTCAACCTGGCGATCTACGCCGGACCGGAGTCGCGTTATTGCCCGGCCGGTGTTTATGAGTTCGTGAAAAATCCTGACAACACGGACCGCCTGCAGATCAATGCGCAAAATTGCGTGCACTGCAAAACCTGCGACATCAAGGACCCGACGCAAAACATCGTCTGGGTCACGCCCGAAGGCGGCGGCGGGCCGAACTACAGCGGCATGTAGGAACGCGCTGCGGGGCGGTTTGCCGCCGCCCCGGCACCGTGCCCGCACTGCGGCGGCGCAGGCGCGCTAGACTCTGTGCCCTGCGGCACGGCGCGCAGCCCGACCTCCACACGTGAAAGCTTCCCACCCATGAACATCGTCATCACCGGCGGCGCCGGATTTCTGGGCGTGCGCCTGGCGCGCGAACTGCTCAACAAGCAAACCCTGTCGCTGGCCGGCAGCCCCCAGTCGGCCATCACGCGCCTGACACTGGTGGATCGCGCTGCGCCGCCCGCCGACCTCGCCGCGGACAGCCGCGTGCGAACCATCGAAGGTGACCTGAACACGCTGCTGGCGCCAGGCCCTGCGGCCAAACCCATCATCGACAAGGACACCTCGCTGGTGTTTCACCTCGCCGCGGCGGTCAGCGGGGAATGCGAAGCCGACTTCGACCTCGGAGCATCGCTGGGTGTGCCTGCGGTCACCGCGCACCGTGCCCTGACCTCGGCCCAGGAGGGTCCGACCCGGCTGGGCCCGGAGGCGCTGGCCGGCCGGATGGTGCTCGTCGCGGG
>CBFGNA010000419.1:0-2929 GCA_965650045.1 uncultured Polaromonas sp. | reverse complement strand
TCATCGGCGATGAGCCGACTTCGAGAGTGCCCTGCGGCGTGGCCACGGTCAGGCGCGATGTGTCTGATGCCGAACTGCAGGACATGCACACCGCCGGTGTGCGCGGCACGCGTTTCAACTTCGTCAAGCGCCTGGCCGACTTCACGCCGCGCGAAGTGCTGCTCGAAATTGCCAACCGCATTGCGCCGCTGGGCTGGCATGTGGTGGTGTACTTTGAGGCGCAGGACCTGCCCGAGCTCTACGATTTTTTCACGGCGCTGCCGACCACGGTGGTGGTGGATCACATGGGTCGGCCCGACGTGACTAAACCGGTCGATGGACCGGAGTTCGAGCTGTTTGTGAAGATGATGCGCGAACATGACAACATCTGGAGCAAGGTCAGTTGCCCCGAGCGCCTGAGTGTGTCGGGACCCCCGGCCTTGAACGGCGAACAGAACGCCTACCGCGATGTGGTGCCGTTTGCGCGGCGCCTGGTCGAGACCTTTTCCGACCGCGTACTCTGGGGCACCGACTGGCCCCACCCGAACCTCAAAGACCACATGCCCGATGATGGCCTGCTGGTGGACTACATTCCCCATATCGCCACCACGCCCGAATTGCAGCGCAAGCTGCTCGTGGACAACCCGACCCGGCTGTACTGGAGCTGAGGCCCGGGTCCGGACAAGGAACACATCATGCCCCTCGAAAAACCCTACCTGGACGTCCCAGGCACCACGATTTTTGATGCCGAACAATCCCGCCTGGGCTACCACCTGAACCAGTTCTGCATGTCGCTGATGAAGGCCGACAACCGCGCCCGCTTCAAGGCCGATGAACGTGCTTACCTGGACGAGTGGCCGATGAGCGAGGAGCAGAAGCAGGCGGTGCTGGCACGCGACCTGAACCGATGCATCAAGGCCGGCGGCAACATCTACTTCCTGGCCAAGATCGGCGCCACCGACGGCAAGAGCTTCCAGCAGATGGCCGGCAGCATGACCGGCATGACCGAGGACGAATACCGCAACATGATGATTGCCGGCGGCCGCTCGGTTGAGGGCAATCGCGTGATCGGCGAAGACGGCACCGCCCAGGCCCACCGCCAGCCGCAAGGAATGAAATGAACCCCCACGCTCATCACTTCGTGTATTCGCTGCACCTTGCAGGCCGCCGCTCGCCGGAGGCTTCGCTTCTGGCGCCTGTCCAAACCTGCGCAGGCAGGTTTGGAGCCGCAGGCCCCATCCCCGAGGGGGCGCTGTCCTCCCTTGGGACGGCCCGGCGGGAGGACCACTGACATGGCACGCATTACAGCATCCGTTTTTACTTCCCACGTGCCGGCCATCGGCGCGGCGCTCGACCTCGGTAAGTCGCACGAGCCTTACTGGCAACCGGTGTTCCAGGGCTACGAGTTCGGCAAGCAGTGGGTGAAGGACAACAAGCCCGACGTGGTCATTCTGGTTTTCAACGACCACGCCACCGCCTTCAGTCTGGACATGATCCCGACCTTTGCGATTGGCACCGCGGCCGAGTACACACCGGCCGACGAGGGCTGGGGACCGCGCCCCGTGCCCAAGGTGGTCGGGCACCCGGCGCTGGCCGCGCACATTGCGCAGTCGGTGATCCAGCAGGACTTCGACCTCACCATCGTCAACAAGATGGACGTGGACCACGGCCTGACGGTGCCACTGTCGCTGATGTGCGGTGCGCAGGACCCGGTGCAGGGCGCCTGGCCCTTCCCGGTGATTCCGTTCGCCGTCAACGTGGTGCAGTACCCCGTGCCCAGCGGCCGGCGCTGCTACAACCTGGGCCGCGCCATCCGCAAGGCCGTGGAGAGCTTTGACGAAGACCTGAACGTGCACATCTGGGGCACGGGCGGCATGAGCCACCAGTTGCAGGGCCCGCGCGCCGGACTGATCAACAAGGAATTCGACAACGCCTTCCTCGACATGCTGGTCAACGACCCCGAAGCCGCGGCCAGCATCCCGCACATCGACTACGTCCGCGAGGCCGGCAGTGAAGGCATCGAGCTGGTGATGTGGCTGATCGCGCGTGGCGCGATGGCCGACGCCGACGGCGGCGCCAAACCCAAAGCCGTCCAGCGCTTCTACCATGTGCCCGCCAGTAATACGGCGGTGGGCCACCTGATCCTGGAAAACCAGTAATACCCCGTTTGTGCTGAGTCCCTATCCGTTCGGGCTGAGCTTGTCGAAGCCTGACCCTTCGACCCTTCGTCAAGCTCAGGACAGGCCAAGCTCAGGGCGAACGGATTTGAAAAAGCCACAAAGCATACAAAGGAGTTAAAACATGAGCAAAACCATCAAAGTCGCCCTCGCCGGCGCAGGCGCCTTCGGCATTAAACATCTCGACGGCATCAAGAACATTGACGGTGTTGAAGTTGTCTCGCTGATCAGCCGCGACCTGGAAAAAACCAGGGAAGTCGCTGCCAAATACGGCATCGGCCATGTCAGCACCGACCTGGCCGACAGCCTGGCGCTCAAGGAAGTGGATGCCGTGATTTTGTGCACGCCGACGCAGATGCACGCCGAGCAGTCCATCGCCTGCATGAAGGCTGGCAAACATGTGCAGGTCGAGATTCCACTGGCCGACACGCTCAAGGGCGCGCAAGAGGTCGTGGCCCTGCAGAAACAGACCGGCCTGGTCGCCATGTGCGGCCACACCCGCCGCTTCAACCCCAGTCACCAGTATGTGCACAAGGAAATCGAGGCGGGCCGCTTCAACATCCAGCAGATGGATGTGCAGACTTATTTCTTCCGCCGCAGCAACATGAACGCGCTGGGCCAGCCGCGCAGCTGGACCGATCACCTGCTGTGGCACCACGCTGCCCACACCGTGGATCTGTTTGCGTACCAGTGCGGCAGCCCCATCGTGAAAGCCAACGCCATCCAGGGCCCGATCCATCCCACATTGGGCATTGCGATGGACATGAGCATCC
>CBFGNA010000418.1:0-2934 GCA_965650045.1 uncultured Polaromonas sp. | reverse complement strand
GCCTCCATGATGATCAGGCGCGCCCGCCGGGCTTATAGGTTGCGATGCCCTGTTCCTGTCAGCCGCGGGCTGACAAGGCAGTCCGCCGGTCGGACAACAGTGTGGCGCCAGTGTGGCGCTAGTGCGAATGCGCCAGTCCGCTCACCACGGTGACCAGCGCGATGCCGACCCCCAGCCAGGCGATCTGCGCAAAGGTTTCGCGCGGGTTGAGGCGCTTTTGCAACTGCGGGATCAGGTCTGCCAGCGCCACATACACAAAGCTGCTGGATGCCACCACCAGGAAATAAGGCAGCCAGCCGTGCAGCATGTCCACCAGCGCATAACCAACCAGCCCGCCCAGCGCAGTCACCGCGCCGGCCAGCGACACCTTGACCAGCGCCGCGCGCTGGTTGCTGGAGCTCTGGCGCAGCACGACCAGGTCACCCATGTGATGCGGAATCTCGTGGGCCAGCACCGCCAGCGCCGTGACCACACCCAGCCGCATGTCGGCCACAAACGCCGAGGCAATCAGGATGCCGTCGCCAAAGGCATGCACGCTGTCGCCGGTCAGCACTGCCCAGCTGCCGGATCTGGCGGGATGGCCGTGATGGTGGTGGTGGTGGTGCCCATGTGCAGGCTCCAGCGGACTCGGCGAGGTGTGCACCCGCTCGGCCCGCAGGGAATTGGCAGTGCGCACCGGCGCCAGCAGCTCGCCCGGGTCAGCTGCCTCACCGTGCGAATCATGGTGTTCGTGGCCGTGGTGGTATAGCTCGGCCTTGTCGAGCAGGAAGAAAAACACCAGCCCGACCAGCAGCGTCGCAAACAGCGCCTGCGCGCCGACCTGGCTTTCGAAAGCCTCGGGCAGCAAATGCATGAAGGCGGTGGCCAGCAAGGCGCCCGCCGCCAGGCTCAGCATGTGGGTGGTGTAGCGCGCCAGGATGCCAAAACTGAGCAGCGCGGCCAGCCACACGCTGCCAATGCCGGCGGCCAGGGTGCCGGCCAAAATTGCTATCAATGTCATAGCTGCTTGCGCCCGATCCATAAGGGCTGGAGCCCGAAAACGTTATATAAAACCGCCGGCCGCCCGGCGGCGCACAGAAAAAGCCGCCGCACATTGCTGTGGGGCGGCTGCTTGCCGGGCGGCTTGAAGTTTAATTTAAGCGACGCCGTTGGCCTTGAACCACGCCAGAGCGCGTTTCCAGCCGTCTTCGGCCGCTTCCTTGCGGAAGCTGGGGCGGTAGTCGGCGTGAAACGCATGCGGGGCATCAGGGTACACGACAAATTGCGAAGCCTTCGCCGCGGGGCTGCCCGCTGCCAGCGCAGCTTTCATGCGCTCCACCGTGTCCAGCGGGATACCGCTGTCCTGCCCGCCGTACAAGCCCAGCACCGGGCCGTTGAGGATGGGGGCGATGTCCACCGGGTGTTTGGGCGTCAGCGGCGAGGCCGCGCCGACCAGCCGGCCGTACCAGGCCACGCCGGCCTTGACGCTGGGGCTGTGCGCGGCGTACAGCCAGGTGATGCGGCCACCCCAGCAAAAACCGGTGATGCCGACCTTGCCGGTGTCGCCGCCGTTGGCGCCGGCCCATTTGACCGCGCCATCGAGGTCGGCCATGACCTGGGCATCCGGGACCTTGGCGACCACTTCAGCCATCAGCTTGGCCATCTCGCCGTATTGGGTCGGGTCGCCTTGCCGCGCATACAGCTCGGGCGCGATGGCCAGGTAACCGGCTTTGGCGAAACGGCGCGCGGTGTCGGCGATGTATTCGTGCACCCCGAAAATTTCCTGGATCACCAGGATCACCGGGAGCCCGGTCTTGCCTGCGGGCGCCGCGTAGTAGGCCGGCACCTTGAAGCCGTCCACCTCGAAGGTGGTCTCGCCAACCTTCAGGCCCTCGGCGGATGTCTTGATGGCCGTCTGCGCCATGATGGGCAGTGCCGTGGCGGCATAACCCGCACCCAGCGCCGCCTTCAGCGCGGTACGCCGGGTGGCCCCGTTTTCCGTGCTCTGGCCGGGCAGCAAGGCGTCAAATTCAGTGGTCTGGTCGCGGGTGAGCATGGCGGTTCCTCAGGTGGTGGGGTGGTGGTTGAAATGAACCGGCCTAGTCTAGGCGGGCGCCGTGCTTCTTGCCAATACAGGCCCAAACCGTAGGGGCATTGCCGCGCGCATCAGCCCGACAGCCGCAACAGCGCCTGCCTGACATCGGCCAGCACGTCGTCCCACTGCCCCGGCGCCGTCTGCCTGAACAGCCGGGTTTTCGGATACCAGGGCGTGTCGGGGCGGCCCAGCAACCAGCGCCAGTCGGGGTTGAAGGGCAGCAGCAGCCAGACCGGCTTGCCCAGCGCGCCCGCCAGGTGCGCCACGCTGGTGTCCACACACACCACCACATCCACCAGTTCGCACAGCGCCGCCGTATCGCTGAAATCGGCCAGCGCCTCGCCAAAATGAAGCAGGTCCGGCCGGGCCTGCAAGGCCGGCAGGTCGGCCTCGCGCACTTCCTTTTGCAGGCTCACGGCTTTGACGCCCGCCGGCAGCAGGGTCAGAAATTGCGCCAGTGCGATGCTGCGTTTGCGGTCATGGCTGTGGCCGCTGCTGCCGCTCCAGACCAGGCCCACCCGGGGCTGGATGCGCGGCCCGAGTGCGCCCTGCCACTGGGCGATTTTTGCCGTGCTGGCGCGCAGGTAGGGCACGCGCGCCGGGATGCTGTCCAGCCGAGTTCCAAGGGCCAGCGGCAGGCTGAGCAGCCCGCATTGCAGGTCAAAGGGCAGCGGCGGCTCGCCGGGGGACAAC
Source organism: uncultured Polaromonas sp. (assembly GCA_965650045.1). Lineage (GTDB taxonomy): Bacteria > Pseudomonadota > Gammaproteobacteria > Burkholderiales > Burkholderiaceae_C > Polaromonas. Next base: position 167 of record CBFGNA010000418.1, on the reverse strand, counting down.
ACCTGATGCACCCCCGGCAGTCCCTGCAGCAGGCTGCGCAGCGGTTTTTGCACCTCCAGAAGCACCTGGCCGCCCAGGCGCGCGATCTCGATGGCATAACGGCAGAACTGCAGCGTGTCGCCCAGGCCCTGCTCGGCATGCAGCAAAATGGTTTGACCCTGCAGGCG
>CBFGNA010000417.1:0-2958 GCA_965650045.1 uncultured Polaromonas sp. | reverse complement strand
TTCAGCGTGGGCGCGGCGGGCGCCGGCACGGTGGTCAGCCTGACCGCCCTGATCGCCCTGCTGGTGTGCCTGATTCCCACCACGATTGGCGGCCTGCTGTCGGCCGTCGGTGTGGCCGGCATGAGCCGCATGATGCAGGCCAATGTGATTGCCACCTCCGGCCGTGCGGTGGAAGCCGCCGGCGACGTGGACGTGCTGCTGCTGGACAAAACCGGCACCATCACGCACGGCAACCGGCAAGCCTCGACCTTTCTGCCGGCGCCCGGCGTGTCCGAGTCCACGCTGGCAGCCCGCGCGATGCAGGCCTCCATGGCCGATGAAACGCCCGAGGGCCGCAGCATCGTCACACTGGCCCAGAAAATCCATGCGGCCCAGCCGCTGACCAGCGAGGCCGTCGAGGTCCCCTTCACGGCACAGACCCGGATGAGCGGGATCGATATTCGCAACAGTGACGGCAGCACACGCCCCTTGCGCAAGGGCGCTGTGGACGCAATCCGCAAACACGTGCAGGCGCTGGGCGGCAGCGTGCCTGCAGAAGTGCTGCGCGCGTCCGACGAGGTCTCGCGGCGCGGCAGCACGCCGCTGGCAGTGGCCGAAGGCAATGTCGTGCTCGGTGTGGTGGAGCTCAAGGACATCATCAAGGCCGGCATCAAGGAGCGTTTTGGCGAACTGCGCCGCATGGGCATCAAGACCATCATGATCACCGGCGACAACAAACTCACAGCGGCGGCGATTGCGGCGGAAGCGGGCGTCGATGACTTCCTGGCCGAGGCCACACCCGAAGACAAGCTCAAGCTGATCCGCCAGTACCAGGCCGAGGGCCGTCTCGTGGCCATGACCGGCGACGGCACCAACGACGCACCGGCGCTGGCGCAGGCCGACGTGGCAGTGGCAATGAACAGCGGCACGCAGGCGGCCAAGGAGGCCGGCAACATGGTGGACCTGGACTCCAACCCGACCAAACTGCTGGAGGTGGTGGAAACCGGCAAGGCGCTCCTGATGACGCGCGGCTCGCTGACCACGTTTTCGATTGCCAACGACGTGGCCAAGTACTTCGCCATCATCCCGGCGATTTTTGTGACCACCTACCCGCAGCTGGCGGCCCTGAACGTGATGCGGCTGGGCAGCCCCAACTCGGCGATTTTGTCGGCGGTGATCTTCAACGCCCTGATCATCATGTTCCTCATCCCGCTGGCGCTCAAGGGCGTCAAGTACCGCGCCGTGGGTGCAGCCGCCCTGCTGCGCCGCAACCTGCTCATTTACGGCCTGGGCGGTCTGGTCGTGCCCTTTATCGGCATCAAGGTGATTGATCTGGTGCTAGTGTCCCTGAATCTTGTCTGAGGAGAAATCATGAAAAACATTCTTCGCCCTGCCCTGGTGCTGTTCCTCTTCCTCACGCTGGTGACCGGCGTCGCCTACCCGCTGGTGGTCACCGGCGCGGCGCAAGCGCTGTTCCCGGCGCAGGCCGCCGGCAGCCTGATCCAGCGTGACGGCAAGACGGTCGGCTCTGCCCTGATCGGACAGAACTTCAGCGACCCCGGCCATTTCTGGGGCCGTCCCTCCGCCACCGGCCCCATGGCTTACAACGCCGCAGCCTCCGGCGGCTCCAACCAGGGCCCGCTGAACCCGGCGCTGGTTGATGCGGTCAAGAGCCGCATCGAGGCGCTCAGGGCCGCCGACCCGGGCAACGCGGCGAGCGTGCCGGTGGACCTGGTCACCGCCTCAGCCAGCGGGCTCGATCCGCACATCAGCCCGGCCGCGGCCCGCTACCAGGTGGCGCGTGTGGCCCGGGCACGTGGCCTGGCGCCCGAGAAGGTGCAGGCGCTGGTCGAGCAGCACACCGAGCAGCCTTTGCTGGGCTTGCTGGGTGAACCACGCGTGAATGTGTTGCGCCTGAATCTGGCGCTGGAGTCCGGCTTGTGAGCCAGCGGCTGCGGCCTTGCAGTAAGCTGCGGCCATGACAGCTTCCGGCAAGCAGCGACCCGACCCCGACGCACTGCTGCAACGCCTGCAGCACCAGGAAGAACAGGGTGCGCGTGGAAAATTACGCATTTATTTCGGCGCCAGCGCCGGCGTTGGCAAGACCTTCGCCATGCTCGGTGCGGCCCAGCGCGAGCGCAAGGCCGGGCGCGACATTGTGGTCGGGGTGGTTGAAACCCACGGACGCAGCGAAACGGCGGAACTGCTGGCCGGGCTGGAGCAACTGCCGCTGCGCCAGGTGGCCTACCGCGGCCGCACCCTGCCCGAGTTCGACCTGGATGCAGCCCTCGCACGCAAGCCGGCTGTACTGCTGGTCGATGAGCTGGCCCACAGCAATGTCGAAGGTTCGCGCCACCCCAAGCGCTGGCAGGACGTGCAGGAGTTGCTGGAAGCCGGCATCGACGTCTGGTCAGCGCTGAACGTCCAGCATCTGGAAAGCCTCAACGGCACGGTGGGCGCCATCACCGGCATCCGTGTCAATGAAACCGTGCCGGACACGGTGCTCGATGCCGCCGACGAAATCATCCTGGTCGATGTGACGCCAGACGAATTGATGGCACGCCTGAAAGCCGGCAAAGTCTATCTGCCGCAGCAGGCCGAACGCGCGGCGCAGAACTTTTTCCGCAAGGGAAACCTGATTGCCCTGCGCGAGATCGCCTTGCGGCGCACCGCCGAACACGTCGAGGACGACGTTCGCAGTTACCGGGTCGAGAAATCCATCGCGCCGGTGTGGAACACCGAGGGCGCCATCCTGGCGTGCATCGGACCGCGCGAAGGTGCCGAACAGACCGTGCGCGCCGCCGCCCGGCTGGCCGGGCAGCTCAATGTGCGCTGGCATGCGGCCTATGTGGAAACACCGCGCCTGCAGAGGGTGGACGTCGCGCAGCGCGACAGGACGCTGGCCGTGATCAAACTCGCGCAGGAGCTCGGCGCTGCTACTGCGGTACTGGCCGGTTCGGATGCTGCGGCCGAGCTGGT
>CBFGNA010000416.1:0-2959 GCA_965650045.1 uncultured Polaromonas sp. | reverse complement strand
TGCTCTGGACGTGTACTTCTGTCATCAACGCATCAAGCAGTTGAGGCTGCAGGAGTTGTAAGTGTGCACAATAAAAGTGTTACCCACGTCCCCGCACAGTTGTTACCTATGTTCCCGGTCTGTACACCGCTGGGCGATGGAGGGGGACCTCATTTGGCCGCGTGCGCTGCGCTCGCGTGCAAACATGACCGTTCGTTGAGAGTCCCGTCCTTGAAGCGCTGCGCGCTTCAAGGACTCCGGAGGGGATTCGGTATCCGTATTTGGATGTTTTCTTTGTTCCCACCCTTCTGTCTGCGCCGAGGAGCGGAGGTCCAGACGGATCAGGACGGGCGATTGTCTGAGCGCAGCGAGTTCGAGCCCGGCCCCGGCTGGGCCGAGCACCGCTGGTTGCCCGCAGCGAAGCGGAGGGACGCAGACAGCAGGGTCGCCTTTTTCTTTGCTTACTTTCTTTTTGGCGACGCAAAAAGAAAGTGAGTTGCTGCCGGGCAACCCCCGGCTTGTTGGCAAACCAAGCTACACGAGTTATCCAACATGGATCCGGGATCCAGTCCGAGATGACAACCAGGACAGGCGGCTTGGTGTCGCGGGTTACTCGACCCGCGAAACCGCGGCCGGTTTGAAGCCCAGATCCGCCGCCTTGCCCTTGCGCGCCCGCGCAGCACGCGCGTTGTTCAAACTGCGAATCTCCAGCGTTTCCTCACGGACCTTGCCACCGCGCCCAATGCCTTCGATCTTCACGCTGCGGGTATAGGCCGCCGCACCGGCCAGCGTGTCCTTGGCGTCCAGGTCGATCAGCAGCAGGCCACGGCCGCCGGCCGGCTGGGTCTTGAGTTCGCTGATCTCGAAGGTCAGGATGCGCCCGCCGGTGGAGGCGCAGGCCACATGGGTGGCTGGGTGCAGCGGTGCCGCGCCGCTGCTGCCCGACACATGCGACGGTTTGCAGATGGACTCGCCCTCGGCGCAGCTGATGAAGGCCTTGCCGCCCTTGAGCCGCGTCGTCATGTTCTCGACCGTCGCCAGGAAGCCGTAGCCACCGCTGCCGCTGAGCAGCAGCGTGGCGCTCGCAGGGCCGGCAAAATAATGCGCCGGATGCGTGCCGGTCTCCAGATCGATCAAGGTGGTCACCGGCTGGCCGTCGCCGCGTGCGCCGGGCAGCATGGCCACCGGGATCGAATAAACACGGCCTGTGCCCTTGGCCGCCGTGCCGAACACCAGCAGGGTGTCCACCGTGCGGCATTCAAAGGTGCCATACAGGCCATCACCCGCCTTGAACGCGAAGCTGGACGCATCATGGCCGTGACCGCTGCGCGCACGCACCCAGCCCTTGGCGCTGACCACCACGGTGACCGGCTCATCCAGCACCTTGACCTCCAGCACGGCTTTTTTCTCGGCCTGGATCAGGGTGCGGCGCGGGTCGGCAAACTGTTTCGCATCGGCCTCGATTTCCTTGATCATCAGGCGCCGCAAGGCGGCCGGGCTGCCGAGGATTTCTTCGAGCTTGCCCTGCTCTTCGCGCAGGTTCTTGAGCTCCTGCTCGATCTTGATGGCTTCGAGCCGCGCGAGCTGGCGCAAGCGGATTTCGAGGATGTCTTCGGCCTGCCGGTCGCTCAGATTAAAACGTGCGATCAGCGCCGCCTTGGGTTCCTCGGCCTGGCGGATGATGGCGATCACCTCGTCGATGTTGAGCAGCACCAGCTGCCGGCCTTCAAGGATGTGGATGCGGTCCAGCACCTTGTCGAGGCGATGCTGGGATCGACGCTGGATGGTGGTCTGGCGAAAGCTGATCCACTCAGTAAACATCTGCCGCAGGTTTTTCTGCGTGGGCCGGCCGTCCAGACCGACCATGGTCAGGTTGATGCTGGCCGAGCTCTCCAGGCTGGTGTGCGCCAGCAGGGTCGTGATGAGCTCGCTCTGGCTGATGCGGCTGGTCTTGGGCTCGAACACCAGGCGAACGGCGGCGTCCTTGCTGGACTCGTCGCGCACCACGTCGAGCACGGCCAGCACAGTCTGCTTGAGCTGCACCTGGTCCAGGCTCAGCGCCTTCTTGCCGGCCTTGATTTTCGGGTTGGTGATCTCTTCAATTTCTTCCAGCACACGCTGGGTGCTGATGCCGGGCGGCAGCTCCTGCACCACCAGTTGCCACTGGCCGCGCGCCAGTTCCTCGATCTTCCAGCGTGCCCGCACCTTGAGCGAGCCGCGGCCACTGCTGTAGGCGGCGGCGATGTCGGCGGCGGTCGAGATGATCTGGCCGCCGCCCGGGTAATCCGGCCCCGGCATCAGCGCATACAGCTCGTCGTCAGGCAGCTTGGGTGTCTTGATCAGCGCGATGCAGGCATCGGCCACTTCACGCAGGTTGTGGCTCGGGATCTCGGTGGCCAGGCCCACGGCAATGCCGCTGGCGCCGTTGAGCAGCGTGAAGGGCAGCCGCGCCGGCAATTGTTTGGGCTCCTCGAACGAGCCGTCGTAGTTGGGCACGAAATCAACCGTGCCTTCATCGAGTTCGTCGAGCAGCAAGGTGGTGATTTTGGCCAGCCGCGCCTCGGTGTAACGCATGGCCGCCGCGCCATCGCCGTCCCTGGAACCGAAATTGCCCTGGCCGTCGATCAGCGGGTAACGCTGGCTGAAATCCTGCGCCATGCGCACCATGGCGTCGTAAGCGGCCTGGTCACCGTGCGGGTGGTATTTGCCCAGCACATCACCCACCACGCGCGCGCTTTTGACCGGCTTGGCACCGCCGGCGCCGGAAAAACCCAGCCCCATGCGCGCCATCGCGTACATGATGCGGCGCTGCACCGGCTTCTGGCCGTCGCAGACGTCGGGCAGGGCCCGGCCCTTGACCACGCTGAGCGCGTATTCGAGGTAGGCGCGCTGGGCGTAAGCGGCCAGCGACTCCTGGTCAGGCAACTCGGGGGCTGCGGGCGGAGGCGGTGTGAAAAGGTCGTCCATCGGTGTCGGGGAT
>CBFGNA010000415.1:0-2967 GCA_965650045.1 uncultured Polaromonas sp. | reverse complement strand
CGCATTCCAGGTCGAGGCACGCAGCAGGCCCATCAGCGTGGCGGCGGCCCGCGTGGTGGACAGCTTCCAGCCGGTTTCGTCCCGCATCGCCATGCCGCATTCGCCCAGCATGGCGCGCACGCGCCGTGTCAGCTCGCGGTCCTGCGCAATCAGCGCCACCGGGCTGCGCCCCTGCGCCACGTGCGCCAGCACGCAGGCGGCGGCGCGCTGCGCCTCGGCTTCAAAATCCGGCACCGCATGGAGTGCCGGCAACTGCGGTTCGCCGGGCAGGTCCAGCGCGATGGACAGCGCCTGGTCCCCGAAATGGGCTTTCAGCGCCGCGGTCACCGGCTCGGTCTGGAAGCCTTCCAGCACCACCAGCAAATCCACCGGCGCCCTGGCCTCGGCAGAAAACAGCACATCCGACGGATAACCGGAGCTGGCGGCCCATGCCAGTGCAATCTGGCCCAGCGCCGCTTCAAGCTGCAGCACCGGCGCCTCCAGGCCGGCGCCCAGCAAGCCCGCCAGGCGCGCACCCCAGGCCAGCCTGAGCGCAGGCGGAACCGCCGCCGCTGGCCGCGCCAGCGAAACCGCCGCTTCGACCAGACGCGGAGCCAGCACGTCCCGTTGCGCACCGAGGCCCGCGCGGGCCAGCAGCGAGGCGGCTGTCAGCACATCACGCGCCGTGTCCATGCGCAGGTCACCCGGCTGCGCTTCGACGCCGCCCAGGCGCGTCGCCCAGTTCATGGTGGTCTCAAAACGCGGCAAAAAATGGCTGCTGCCTGCGGCGCCCGCCCAGGCCGCCCTGGCTTCCGTCATGAGCTGGGCGTAGGGCAAGAGCACCACCACGCGCGAGGGGTGCACGCCGCGTTCCTGCACCACGGCGGCCAGTTGTGCGGTCACGCGCGCCCAGCAGAGCGCCCCCGGCCCGGCCGGCGCGTGAATGCCTTCAGCTATCACGCCCATAGCGGAAAGATGGGGTTTGGCCTGCAACGGGGGGACTTGGTTTCTGCCACAATGCCTGCAACTTTAGCTTCTATCGACACAATCTCCTGAACCCCTCTCCAAAGGACAAGCCATGGCCAGCGAACTGATCAAACATACCACCGATGCCACCTTCGAAGCCGATGTGCTGCAGGCCTCCAAACCGGTGCTGGTGGATTACTGGGCTGAATGGTGCGGTCCCTGCAAGATGATCGCCCCGATCCTGGACGAAGTCGCCACCGGTTACGACGGCCGCCTGCAGATCGCCAAGATGAACGTGGATGAAAACCGCGATATCCCGGCCAAGTTCGGCATTCGCGGCATCCCGACCCTGATGCTGTTCAAGGACGGTCAACTGGCCGCCACCAAGGTCGGCGCCATGAGCAAGGCGCAACTGACCGCCTTCATCGACCAGCAACTGGCCTGATCCCCCTGCCGCCACGAAGCGCGGCCTGGCCGCGGCCCTTCGTGTGCGGCAGTTCCCCGCGCTTTCGGCGCGCCCGGACCCTCTTCAATTTCCTGTCATAATGACCCTGTTCGCTGACCGGCCGTTGCCGGTCGGTTCGAGTTCCCGGTTTGTGAAGCGCCTCTAGCTTCCCTTCAGACCTCCCCCGTTTTCCAAAAATGAACTCCGCAAGGAGTTGACTTCACGCAAGGTTATCCCATGCACTTAAACGAACTCAAGGCACTGCATGTGTCTGAAGTCCTCAAGCAGGCCGAAGAACTCGAAATTGAAAACGTCGGCCGCATGCGCAAGCAGGAGCTGATGTTCGCCATCATCAAGAAACGCTCCAAAACGGGGGAAACCATCGTCGCCGACGGTGTGCTGGAAGTGCTGCCGGACGGCTTCGGTTTCCTGCGGGCACCGGACTCCAGCTACACCGCCTCCACCGACGACATCTACATCAGCCCGAGCCAGATCCGCCGCTTCAATCTGCACACCGGCGACATGATCGAAGGCGAAGTGCGCACCCCCAAAGACGGTGAGCGCTACTTTGCCCTGAACAAGCTCGACAAGGTCAACGACGGCGCGCCTGAAGCCAACAAGCACAAGGTGATGTTCGAGAATCTGACGCCGCTGTTCCCGCGCGAGCAGTTCAAGCTTGAGCGCGACATCAAGGGCGAGGAAAACCTGACCAGCCGGATCATTGACATCATTGCCCCTATCGGCAAGGGCCAGCGCGCCCTGCTGGTCGCGCCGCCCAAGTCCGGCAAGACCGTGATGATGCAGAACATCGCCCACGCCATCACGGCCAACTACCCCGATGTGGTCATGATGGTGCTGCTGGTCGATGAACGCCCTGAAGAGGTGACCGAGATGCAGCGCAGCGTGCGCGGCGAGGTCATCTCCTCGACCTTTGACGAACCCGCCGCCCGCCACGTGCACGTCGCCGAAATGGTGATCGAGCGCGCCAAGCGCCTGGTCGAACTCGGCAAGGACGTGGTGATCCTGCTGGACTCCATCACCCGTCTGGCTCGCGCCTACAACAACGTGTTGCCGTCTTCCGGCAAGGTGCTGACCGGTGGTGTCGATGCCAATGCGCTGCAGCGTCCCAAGCGTTTCTTCGGCGCTGCCCGCAAAATTGAAGAAGGCGGCAGCCTGACCATCATCGGCACCGCGCTGGTCGATACCGGCAGCCGCATGGACGAGGTGATCTTTGAGGAATTCAAGGGCACCGGCAACTGCGAAATCCACCTGGACCGCCGCCTCTATGAAAAGCGCGTGTTCCCCGCCATTCACCTGAACCGCAGCGGCACCCGCAAGGAAGAACTGCTGCTGGCCCCGGAAATCCTGCAAAAGTCGCGGATTTTGCGCCAGTTCATGTACAACATGGACGAAATCGAATCCATGGAACTCATGCTCAAGAACATGAAGGCCACCAAGAACAACCACGAGTTCTTCGACATGATGAGGAGAGGCGGTTAGCCCCCACGATAGCTCACTGCGTTAAGCTCTCTGCCCCCCGAGGGGGCGCTGCGCCTGCGGCCCGGCAAAGCCGGTTC
>CBFGNA010000414.1:0-2970 GCA_965650045.1 uncultured Polaromonas sp. | reverse complement strand
GCCTGCAACTGAATGCGACGTTTACACTGGCCTCCGCCGGCCTCCGCCTCACGCGTCATTACGCCATCGTCTCTGGCTCGCCCACGTTTGAAGGAGACATGCAGCACGACCACGCCTGACGCGAGGATTTCTCGGCGCGGTCACCCGGCCGCCAGGCGTGCATCCCAGCGGTTGCGCCAGGCGGCCAGCGCGGCGGGCAGGTAGTGGCTGGTGTCGGTGCTGTCCATCAGCAGGCGCAGCTCGTCCAGGCCGTCCTGCAGCGATTGCGCGAGCTGCTCGCGGCTCAGCGCGCCGCGCTCGACACCACGCAGTGCCGTCATCAGCTGCGCGCCCAGGCCGTCGTGCATCTCGCGCAGCAGGCGTTCGCGCTCCTGGGCGCGTGCCGCTTCACGCGCGCCGGAGATCTCGGTGTTGCGCAGCCGGGTGTAGCTGGCCTCCAGCTCGCCCGACTTGGCGGCCACGCGCCGCTCCAGCTCCTCGTTGCTGCGTTCGGCGCGGGTCAGCGTCATCACGACGTATTCGCCGGACAACAGGGCATAACCGACCAGCACCGCCACAAAACCCCAGAACACATAAGCGTTGGAGGTCGGCGGCAGGGTGCCGCTGACCACCAGCAGGTCGTGGACCACACAGCTCACCAGCACGACCAGACAGGCCATCAGGGCAATCACGTGGCGCCTGGCCACCAGGCGGCGGCGGCGCCAGATCTCCACGCCGAGCCAGCACACCATGCCGGTGCCGGCCACCTGCGCGACGCTTCGCGCAATGATGGCGCCGTCCCCGGCCAGTTCTGCCGCGCCAAACCCCCCCAGCGCCAGCAGTGTGACGCCGGCCAGCACCGACATGTACATCCGCTTGCTGAAGTGCAGCAGATGCAGCACCGCCGCAGCAATCGTTGCTGCGGCCAGCAGGGCGTTAACGGCGTTGAGCTGTTCATAGATCAGCGGCCGGCCCGGGACGGTGTTGTCGTAATAAATCAGGCCGCGCACGCCCCATAGCGCGCAGGCTGCGGCCATCCACAGCAAATTGAGGTCACTGCGCCGCGGCAGCCACAGCAAAAATGCCATCAACCCCAGCACCAGCACCACGCCCGAGGCGGCATCGGCATAACCGACGACCTCGCGCACGGCATCGGTGTGTTGCGGCAGCAGGGCATGCGTGGGACCAAGGGCGAGCTGCACCAGGCCGGTGGCGATGTAGGGCAGGGTCTGCAATTCGATGGAGACCCGGGTGGCGCCCGCCGGCAGCGCAAACAGCGCCGGAATGCGGCCGTTGTAGGTGCTCTCCGCCGCGGGATCTTCCGCCGGCTTGCCCGGTCCGGTCCGGGCGCGCTGGTTGGCGCTGAGCAGGGGCAAGGCTTGCCCGGCGACCTTCACCCGGTAAGGCGCGCCTGCGCGAAAAATCCACAGGGCTGCCGCCGGGACGTCGGCGCAGGCGCTGACATCAATCTCGTAATGGATATGCAGCTGCTCGCTGCGCAGGGCCAGCGGCAGGTGATCGGGCACGGCCACCGTTTGGGGGGCCGCCGCCGCGGGGCTGCCATCGGCCGGCAGCACACTGCGCTGCGCCTCGGCCACCGCCTGCGTGCCGGTGCAGGCCGGCGCTGCGGCAAAAGCGCTGCCGGCCGCCAGCCATGCACAGGCGAGGCCCGCGAGCAGCGCTGAACAGCGGCGAGCGGCCAGCGCCACGGCTTACAGCGTAAAAATCTTGCCCGGGTTCATGATGTTTTGCGGATCGAGCGCGCGTTTGATGGTGCGCATCATGGCCACCGCGCCGTCGCCGGCTTCGGTGACCAGGAAGTCCATCTTGTGCAGGCCGACGCCGTGTTCACCGGTGCAGGTGCCTTCGAGGTCCAGCGCGCGCTGCACCAGCTTGTGGTTCAGCGCCTCGGCGACTTCACGTTCCTTCGGCAAGGCCGGGTCGATCAGGTAACCGAAGTGGAAATTGCCGTCGCCGACATGGCCGACCAGGAAGTAGGGGATGCCGCTGGCATCGGCTTCGCTGACCGAATCGAGCAGGCAATCCGCCAGGCGCGAGATCGGCACGCAGGTGTCGGTGGAAATCGCCTTGCAGCCCGGCCGCGACTGGATCGCTGCGAAGTAGGCGTTGTGCCGCGCCGTCCACAGCCGCGTGCGCTCTTCCGGCGTGCTGGCCCACTCGAAGGCCTTGCCGCCAAATTCGGAGGCAATCTCCTGCACAGTTTCGGCCTGCTCCTTGACGCCGGCGGGCGAGCCGTGAAACTCCATCAGCAGCATGGGTTCCTCGCGCAGGCCCAGCTTGCTGTGGGCGTTGACCATGCGCACGGTGTTGTGGTCGATCAGCTCGACCCGCGCAATCGGCACGCCGAGCTGGATCACCTGGATGGTGGTGCGCACGGCGGCCTCGATGCTCGGGAAAGAGCAGATGGCGGCCGAGATCGCTTCGGGGAGCGGGTAAAGCTTGACGGTGACTTCCGTGATCACGCCCAGTGTGCCTTCGCTGCCCACCATCAGGCGCGTCAGGTCGTAACCGGCCGATGATTTTTTGGCGCGGGTACCGGTGCGGATGACGCTGCCGTCAGCGGTCACCACTTCCAGCGCCAGCACGTTCTCGCGCATGGTGCCGTAACGCACGGCATTGGTGCCGCTGGCGCGCGTGGCGCTCATGCCGCCCAGGGTGGCGTCGGCGCCCGGATCGATCGGGAAAAACAGGCCGGTGCTTTTGACTTCTTCGTTGAGCTGCTTGCGCGTCACGCCGGGTTGCACCGTGACCGTCAGGTCCTCGGCGTTGATGGACAGCACCTTGTTCATGCGGCTCACGTCGATGCTGATGCCACCCTGCACCGCCAGCAGGTGGCCTTCCAGCGAGGTGCCCACGCCGAAAGGAATGACCGGCACGTTGAACTGACCGGCCAGCCTCACGGCATCGGCCACATCCTGCGTGTTTTCGGCGAACACCACAGCGGCCGGCGGCGGCACCGCAAACGAGGAC
>CBFGNA010000413.1:0-2974 GCA_965650045.1 uncultured Polaromonas sp. | reverse complement strand
CCGGTGGCGCCGAGCCGCCAGCCCTGGCCAAGGGCTACTTTGTGCAGCCCACCATCCTGGGCATCAAGCCCCCCGACACGCTGGCGCAGGAAGAAATCTTTGGCCCGGTGCTGGTGGTCATTCCGTACAAGGATGAGGAAGATGCCGTGGCAATTGCCAACAGCACCATCTACGGGCTGGGCGGCGGGGTCTGGAGTGGCAGCGACGAACACGCCATCAAGGTGGCGCGCCGCCTGCGCACCGGCCAGGTCGATATCAACGGCGGCCCGTTCAATGGCAACGCGCCGTTTGGCGGCTACAAGCAGTCGGGCAACGGCCGTGAAAACGGGGTGTACGGTTTTGAAGAGTTCCTCGAATTCAAGGCCATGCAACTCAAACCGGCCACCGCAGGCTGATTTTTTCGGGAGACACCATCGTGGTCTGGATCAAACGGTTGTTCGGCGGCGTGGCGCTGCTCGTGCTGGCAGTGGCGGCGGCCACCGGCATCTACATTTACCGCAGTTTTCCTGCCTTGGACGGGGAACTCCAGGTCGGTGGACTCACGGCCCCGGTGCAGGTGGCGCGGGATGGGGCCGACATCACCCACATCAAGGCGCAGACTCCGCGCGACGCGTGGATGGCGCTCGGTTATGTGCATGCGCAGGAGCGCGGCTGGCAGCTTGAATTCAACCGCCGCGTCATGCACGGCGAATTGTCCGAGGTGCTGGGCGAAGCCACGCTGGACACCGACAAGCTGCTGCGCACCCTGGGCATCATGGAAGCCGCGCAGCGCCAGTGGCAAGTCCTGCCGGCTGAAGCCAGGCAGGCGCTGCAGGCCTACAGCGACGGTATCAATGCTTTTTATGCCGAGAGCGGCCAGGCGCTGTCGCCCGAATTCCACATCCTTGGCGTCAAGCCCGGCGCTGCCGGCCCGGCCTGGACACCGCAGGACAGTGTGGGCTGGGCGCTGATGATGGCACTGGACCTGGGCGGTAACTGGGGCAATGAATTTGCCCGCCTTTCGGCGCTCAAGGTCCTCAATACGCAGCAGCTCTGGGAGTTGTTCACGCCTTATCCGGGTGAAGCACCGGCCTCCAGAACCGACTTCGCGAAGCTTTATGCCGGACTCGGCGTGTTCCGTCCGGATGCTATCAAAACGGGAGCTGCTGACGCCCATCCAGCGGGGGCTGGAGGCCTTTTTGGCATTGAAAAAACGGTCAATGGCAAGGCGCTGGCAGTGGCCATCAACGACTGGGCGGCCAACCTCGGCAACGTCGAAGGCAAGGGGTCCAATGAATGGGTGGTGTCCGGGGGCCACACCGTCAGCGGCAAGCCGCTGCTGGCCAATGACCCGCACCTGGGCCTGTCGGCCCCGGCCATCTGGTACTTCGCGCGCCTGCAGGCGCCCGCAGGGCAGGGCACCGGCGGCAAGGCGGTCCCCGCGCTGGACGTGATCGGTGCCACCCTGCCGGGCCTGCCTTTTGTGGTGCTGGGCCGCACGGCCAAAGTGGCCTGGGGTTTCACCAACACCGGCCCGGACGTGCAGGACCTCTACCTTGAACAGATCAATCCGGCCAACCCGCAGCAATACCGCGTGCCGGGCAGCGCCGTGCAGTGGGCGGACTTCGCCACCCGCAAGGAGACCATCAAGGTCAAAGGCAAGCCCGACGTGCTGCTGACGGTGCGCACCACCCGCCATGGCCCGGTCCTGAGCGATGCCCAGAAAACCCACGCCGAGTTGCTGGACACCGGTAAATATGTGCTTTCGCTGCGCTGGAGTGCGCTGGAAACCGACAACCTGACGGCACTGGCGGCCCTGCGCGCCAACCAGGCGCAGTCGGTGGACGAGTTGATCGCCGCCTACGCCAGCCATCATTCGCCGATGCAAAACGTGGTGATGGCCGACGTGAGCGGCAAGGTGGCCTACAAGGCCATCGGCAAGGTGCCGCTGCGCAAGACCGACAACGATATTCTTGGCATCGCACCGTCGCCCGGCTGGGACGCCCGCTACGACTGGGCGGGCTGGCTGCCCTATGCCCAGACCCCTCAGGCCGACACCACAGCCATTGGCAGCAAGGGCTGGTTTGCCAACGCCAATCAGCGCGTCGTCGCGCCCGGCTCGGACCTGTTCCTGGGGCAGGACTGGGTGGTGCCGTATCGCTTCGACCGCATCGAGCAACTGCTGGCGGCGGCGCCGCAACACGATGCCGCGTCCCTGCAGAAGATCCAGGCCGATCAGTGGTCGGGGGCCACCGTCCGCCTGCTGCCGCTGTTGCAAAAAACGGTGTCGCAGCACCCGCTGGCCGCGCAGGCGCAACAGGCCCTGGCCGGCTTTGACGGCACGATGCGTGCGGACAGTGCTGCACCGCTGATTTTTTCCGTCTGGGTGGATGAACTCACCCGCGGCGTGATCGGCAGCAAGCTCGGCGAGGAGCGCTTCAAAAGCATGTATGGCAAACGGCATTTCCGCAGCGCGATGGAAGAAATGGTCGAGCGCGATGACAAAGCCTGGTGCGGTGCCGCTGGCTGTGCGGCCCAGTCGGGTGCTGCACTGGATCGTGCCTTGTCCGCGTTGCAGGCGGCGTACGGCGATCAGCCGGCGCAGTGGAAGTGGGGCAATGCGCACCTTGCGCTGTCCGCGCACCGGCCGTTCAGCAATGTCGCGGCGCTGGCGCGCTTTTTCGATGTCCGGGTGCCGACCGGTGGCGATTCCTTCACCGTCAACGTCGGCCAGTACTGGCCCAACGATCAAAAAACGCCTTTCGCCAACCGGCACGCCGCGTCCTTGCGCGCCATTTATGACCTGTCAGATCTGGAAAAATCGCAATTCATCTACCAGACAGGGCAGAGCGGCCTGGTGTTTTCAAGCCGCTACCGCGACATGAGCGAAACCTGGGCCAAGGTGGGCTACCGTCCGCTGCAGATGAACCCGGCCAGCTTCACCCACGAACTCCGGCTCACGCCCTGAGCGCAGCGGGGTTCAGGCCGGCACAGC
>CBFGNA010000412.1:0-2976 GCA_965650045.1 uncultured Polaromonas sp. | reverse complement strand
GGGCACTTCCCCGACAAGAGCGGAACGCGCGGGCGCTGGAAGCTGCGCGGCCTGGTGTATTTCGTGGCCGATCCGGGCCTGGTGATTGCCGACTGGCCGGTGGGTGGGGCGCCGAGCGCCGGCGTGCTCAACAGCCGCGTGGCCACGCCGATACAGGGCAACGGCCTGGCGCGCAATCCGCAGGGCCGGCTCGGCAATGTGCTGCTGCGGCGCGAATTTGCCGGCGACTGGGACTGGTCGCGCGAAGCCGCGCGTACCCCGGCGCCGGCGATCGACGGCGCGGGTGCGCCGCCCGTGGTGACCTATTTGCCGCCGGTGGTGCGCACGCGGAATTTTCCGCGCTTCGCCGGTTTTCGAAGCCGCAACATCCGCACCGCCGACGAAGCGCCGGGAGGGTGGCTGCCGATCACACGCCGCCCTGTGCACGGCTAGCCGGTCGAACAAGCGGCAGCTGCTACTGATTTAATAGCTGCTCGCGCTTGCTGGACGGGGGCTGGAGGCCGATTCTCCTTAAATTTTCCGCTGCAGGCGCTGCGCCATGACGGGCCGTCAGTCAGCCACAAATCCGCTGGCCTTGATCACGCGGGCCCAGCGCACCGATTCGGCTTCCATGTTTTTCAGGAAACGGTCCCCACAGATGTTGGGCGTGAGCGTCAGCCCGGCCGTGACCATGCGCGCCTGCGCTTCCTGGGAGGCGGCGAACTGCTGGTGTGCCTCGGTCAGGCGCTGGACGATGGGCGCCGGCAGGCCCTTGGGTCCCGACAGGCCGAACCAGACCGTGGTGGCGAGTTGCGGCAGGCCGATCTCGGCCACCGTTGGCACGTCCGGCAACTGCGGCGAGCGCTGCGTGCCGGTCGTTGCGTAGGCGACCAGTTTGCCGGCCTTGATGTGCGGGCTGGCGGTCGCGATCTGCACAAAGCCGAGCGGCGCCACGCCGCCAATCATGTCGGTGATCTGTTGCGGGCTGCTTTTGTAGGGGATGTGGGTCATCTCCACCTTCAGCGCCTCGGCCAGCTGGTAGCCGAGGAAGTGCGCGGGTGAGCCAGGCGAGTAGGAAGAGTAGGTCGGCGGATTTTTCTCGGCCTTGATCCACTGCGACAGCTGCGCATAGTTTTTGGGCCCGAGCTGCGGGTTGGCCGCCAGCACCAGCGCCGCTTCCACGCCCTGGCAGATCTGCGTGAAGTCCGATCCCTGGTAACGCGCTTTCGGGTTGGCGCTCGGCGTGATGGTCATCATGCCGGCGGTGTTCACCAGCAGGGTGTAGCCATCGGCCGGCGCGCGCTGGATTTGCTGCGCGGCGATCATGCCGCCGACAGCGGGCACGTTTTCAATCACCACCGGCTGGCCCAGCGTCTTGCTCAGGTAATCGCCCAGCGCGCGTGCGTAAACGTCAGGCGGGCCACCCGCGGTCGAAGGCGCCAGCAGCTTGATGGTTTTTTCGGGCCAGTTCTGGGCGTGCGCTGCGCTCAGGCAGAGGGACAGCAGGCCCAGCAGGGCCACCCGGGTGACAGGCCGGGTGAAGGGGCGGGTGGTGGCGGACGTCATTGGGGAGGTGTAGGTTTTCATGTCTCGTTCTCTCTTTCTAAGGTAAATGGACTCAGCGCTGCGGCATGTCAGCGTGGGAATAACCGAGGCTGACGGCAGCGTCCTCGGGGATGGCGGGCACGGTGGCGTTCCAGTCCAGCCAGGCCTGGCGCAGGGTGTTGAAACGCTCCGGATGGCGCTTGGCCAGGTTGGCGCGTTCGCGTTCGTCGGCGCTCAGGTCGAACAGGTATTCGTGGTCATCGACCTTCAGGTATTTCCAGTGGCCCTGGCGCAGCGCGCGCTGATGGCGGTGGTTCATGCGCCAGTACAGCGGGCGTTCGAAGGTCTGCGCGGGCGCGCGCAGCACCGGCGCCAGCGACACGCCGTCCAGCGGAAAGTCGGCGTGCGCCTGGCCGCCACCGAGTTCGAGCATCGTGGCCGACCAGTCCATGGTCATGCAGGTCTGCTGGCTCACGCCGGCGGCGGCGATGCCCGCCGGCCAGTGCGCGATGAAAGGCACACGAATGCCGCCCTCGGTCAAATCCATCTTGCCGCCCACCAGCGGCCAGTTGTCGGAGAAGCGCTCGCCGCCGTTGTCGCTGGTGAAAACAATCAGCGTGTCGTCCAGCAGGCCCTGCTGACGGAGGGCCTCGACGAGGCGGCCTATGCCTTCGTCCATGTGGTGAATCATGCGGCGGTAGGTTTGCACGTTGCCGCCGTCCAGATGGAACAGGTTGGACACCGTCGGCGCCAGCGCCGCGTCATCGCGGGTTTCCCAGGGCCAGTGCGGCGCGGTGTAGTGCAGGCTCAAAAAGAAGGGCTTGCCGTCCCTGGCGGCCGGGGCCATGCTTTCGACATGGCTGACCGCGCGCTGCGACAGCAGGTCGGTGAGGTAGCCGGTTTCATGGTGTTCCTCTTCACCGATGTAGAGGTCGTGGTCGCCCTTGCCCGAGCAATGCGTGAAGTAGTCCACGCCGCCGGCCATGATGCCGTAGAAGTCGTCATACCCCGAGCGCAGCTGCCCGAAGGCTGGCGGATAACCGAGGTGCCACTTGCCGATCAGCGCGGTCGAGTACCCGGCCTCACGCAGCAGCGAGGGCAGGGTGGGGATCTCGGGGTGCAGGCCCAGCGTGGTGCTGCCCTTGCTTTTGCTGTTGATGGGTTCTTCCATGCCGCCGCGCACGCGGTACTGGTAACGCATGGTCATCAGTGCAAAGCGGGTTGGCGAACACACCGGCGAGTTGGAATAGGCCTGGGTGAAGCGCAGGCCACCCGCGGCCAGCGCGTCGATGTGCGGCGACACCGGGCCGTAACTTTCGGCGCGGCCGCCGTAACAGCCGAGGTCGGCATAACCGAGGTCGTCGGCGACGATGAAGATGATGTTGGGGCGTTTGTTCGGTGATTTCACAGTTCCCCCAGCATAAAAAACCCGCGGTCATTTGTAAAATCAAT
>CBFGNA010000411.1:0-2979 GCA_965650045.1 uncultured Polaromonas sp. | reverse complement strand
GCGGATCAATCTTGCCGTCCTTGGCCATCTGGTTGAGGTTTTGCGTGTACTGCTCAAGGGGTGAGGCTTTTTCGTTCTTTTCGCCGCCTTCTTCGTTTTCGGCAGCGCTCTCGCCGGCCTTGGTCGGCTCGGGGGGGTCGCTCTTCTTGATGCCGTGCGCGATGAAGTTCACCACGTCCAGGCGTGTCACGCCCTGCTGGTGCAGGTAATACACGGCATGCGAATCCTTCTCGCCGAAGATGGCGACCAGCACGTTGGCGCCGGTGACTTCCTTCTTGCCATTGCCGGTGGACTGCACATGCATGATGGCGCGCTGGATCACGCGCTGGAAGCCCAGCGTGGGTTGTGTGTCCACATCGTCGCTGCCGGCGACCTGCGGCGTGTTGTCTTTGATGAAATTGGCCAGCGACTTGCGCAGGTCATCGATGTTGGCGGAGCATGCGCGCAGCACTTCAGCGGCGCTGGGGTTGTCGAGCAAGGCAAGCAGCAGGTGCTCCACGGTGATGAACTCGTGGCGCTGCTGGCGTGCCTCGACAAAGGCCATGTGCAAGCTGACTTCTAGTTCCTGGGCAATCATTGCGTTTCCTTTCGGCTTGCAGCGGGGGTGACTCGGTATCTCTGACTCTCAAATTCGATATGGGCCGTTTTTGCCATTATTCAATGGGCTCGCAGACGCACTGCAGCGGATGGCCGTTTTTCCGGGCGGCCTCGGTGACCTGGTCCACCTTGGTGGTGGCGACATCCTTGGAAAACACGCCGCACACCCCTTTTCCGTCCAGATGGATCTTGAGCATGATCTGTGTGGCGGTTTCCCTGTCCTTGTTGAAGAACTCCTGGATCACCTCGACCACAAATTCCATCGGGGTGTAATCATCGTTGAGCAGGACCACCTGGAACATTTGCGGCGGCTTGGTCTTCTGCGGCCGCCGCTCCAGAACGACCGAATCCCCTCCGTTGGCGCCGTCCGGCTTGAGGATGGGGGCCTTGGGCGGAACGGGAGGCTGGGGGGGTTGGGTTGCCATGGAATTCATTCTAGCGAGCGAAATTGCCCGGTGCGTTGCATGGAGAATTTGGTGGCGGGAACGCGACATTCAAGGAAAGATTCCTGAATTTCATTGCGCCATGAAAAAACCGCTCCGGCCATCGCCGGGAGCGGTTGGGGGTGCCGTGAACCTTGCCGGCCGCGGTTGTTTTCGGCCTGTGTTCAGTCTTTTTCCGGTCTTTTGCGGCGCCTGAAACGCCTGCGGCTTGCAGGCTTTACATGTGGTCGATCATCACCTGGCCAAAGCCCGAACAACTGACCTGGGTCGCGCCGTCCATCAGGCGGGCAAAGTCATACGTGACTTTTTTGGACAGGATGGACTTTTCCATGGCGTCGATGATCAGGTCGGCCGCTTCGGTCCACCCCATGTGGCGCAGCATCATCTCGGCCGACAGGATTTCAGAGCCGGGATTCACGTAGTCCTTGCCCGCGTACTTCGGGGCAGTCCCGTGGGTGGCCTCGAACATGGCCACGGTGTCACTCATGTTGGCGCCGGGGGCGATGCCAATACCACCAACCTGGGCGGCGAGCGCATCCGACACGTAGTCACCATTGAGGTTGAGGGTGGCGATCACGCTGTATTCGGCCGGGCGCAGGAGGATCTGCTGCAAAAAGGCGTCGGTAATCGAGTCCTTGATCGTGATGCTCTTGCCGGTCTTCGGGTTTCGGACCTTCATCCAGGGGCCGCCATCGATGTCCACCGCGCCGAACTCCTTTTTGGCCAGCGCGTAAGCCCAGTCGCGGAAAGCGCCCTCGGTGAACTTCATGATGTTGCCCTTGTGCACGATGGTCACACTGGGCTTGTCGTTGTCGATGGCGTACTGGATGGCCTTGCGCACCAGGCGCTCGGTGCCCTCGCTGGACACCGGCTTGATGCCGAGGCCAGACGTGTGGGGAAAGCGGATCTTGCGCACGCCCATCTCGTCCTGCAGAAACTTGATGAGCTTTTTGGCCTTGTCAGAGCCGGCCTCGAACTCGATACCGGCGTAAATGTCTTCCGAATTCTCGCGAAAGATCACCATGTCGGTTTTCTGCGGCTCTTTCACGGGCGATGGCACGCCGTCGAAGTAGCGGATGGGGCGCAGGCAGGTGTACAGGTCCAGTTCCTGGCGCAGGGCGACATTCAGGGAGCGGATGCCTCCGCTGATCGGGGTGGTGAGTGGCCCCTTGATGGAGATCACATGCGCCTTCACGGCAGCGAGTGTTTCTTCCGGCAACCAGACGTCGGGACCGTACACCCTGGTCGCCTTTTCCCCGGCGTACACCTCCATCCAGTGGATCTTCCTGCTGCCGCCATAAGCCTTGGCCACCGCCGCATCGACCACCCTCAGCATGACCGGCGTGATGTCCACGCCGGTGCCGTCGCCTTCGATAAACGGGATGACCGGCTCGTCTGGCACATTCAGTGAGTTGTCGGCATTGACGGTGATTTTCTGACCCTGGGCAGGCACCTTGATGTGCTCGTACATGTGCAAATGTCTCCGGTAAGCGCTGGAATGCCTGGCCTGGCAGGACAGCTGGCGCGGCCCCCGCGCAGCTCAGTGATAACCCGTAAATTTTAGTCGCAATCCCCTTGCCGGCCAGGGCTGGAAAATGTTTTTGAACCTGCGCGTGTCAACCGTTTGCAAACGGCTGCCGTTACGGTGGTGCCCCGGGACATTCCGGGGACCATTACACCCATATCACAGAGGAAACCCCATGAACAAAGTCATCGCTGCCCTGATCGCCGGTCTTTTCGCTGCTGGTGCTTTTGCACAAGCTGCCGCGCCTGCGGCTCCCGCTGCACCTGCGGCACCAGCCGTGGCGGCCACGCCGGCCATGCCAGCCGCCAAAGCCGAAGTCAAAATGGACGCCAAGGCTGCCAAGGCCGAAAAAGCCGCTGCAGCCAAAGCTGCAAAGGAAGAAAAAGCAGCCAACGCCAAGGCCAAGAAAGAAGA
>CBFGNA010000410.1:0-2981 GCA_965650045.1 uncultured Polaromonas sp. | reverse complement strand
TCTCGACCATCGCGCTGGCCGTCACGCTGGCCGGCAGCCGGCACCTCAACGCAGACTCCGCCGCGCAGTCGATGCTGATGCTGATGCCTGCGCTGCTGGGCATGTGGCTGGGCCAGCGCCTGCGCGACGAGTTGAGCCAGGACAGCTTTCGCGCCTTCTTCATGTGGGGGCTGCTGGCGCTGGGTGGCTGGCTGGTCTGGCAGGGTTTATGAACAAAAATAGCCTCCAGCCCTTGTCCCACGGGCGCAAGCAGCTATCAAACAGATAGCAAACCGGGAAGCCCCTAACGCGGCGCAGGCAAACGCCCCAACACCTTTTCAAGCGCCAGGCCAATCGCAATCAGCCGCCGGTCGCTGCCGGCTGGCCCATCCAGTTCCAGCCCGACAGGCAGGCGGCTGCTGGCACCCAGGCCCATGGGCAGCTGGATGCCGGGAATGCCGGCGTTGCTGCCGGGATCGGTGTTCTGGATGAACAGGCCGAAGTTCTCCACGCTGCTGGCCTCGGGCGTCGCCGGCAGCGCAGTGCGCGGCACGGTGGGAAACACCAGCGCATCGAGCCGCTGCCCGGCAAAGGTGTCGGCATACAGCTTGACCAGCGCAGGCCGGTGCACGGTCATCGCCGCCTGGTAGATCGGCGCGGCATCGACCAAGCCGTTCGGCCCGGGCAGCTTGCGCGTCAGCACCAGGGCCTCGTAAGTGCCCTTCACATCCGGGCTGACAATGCCCGCGACCATCTGGTTGATGCTGATGCCGGTGTTGTAGCGGGCCAGGTAGGCCACCATGTCGTCATACGCCTCGTACATCGCCACCGGAAAACCGACCTTGCCGTTGAGATCGGCGAGCTGCGGCATGGCGACATCGATCACGGTCACGCCGGCCGCCTTAATGCGGACCAGCGCAGTTTCCCAGGCGGCCCGCGTGTCGCTGTCCAGGTTGGCCAGAAAGCCGGGCACCACGCCGAGGCGAACACCTTGAAGGTCGGCGGGCAGCAGCGCGGGCGCGCCGGTTACCACGCGGTCCAGCAACTCCACGTCGGCCATGGCCACGGCCATCGGTCCGGCCGTGTCACGGGTGTGCGAGATCGGTGCAATGCCGCCCTGCGGATAACGCCCCATGCTCGGCCGCAGCGAAGCGCAGCCATTGAGTGCGCAGGGGATGCGCAGCGAACCGCCGGTGTCGGTGCCCAAGCCGGCAGGCGCCATGCGCGCACCCAGTGCGGCGGCGCTGCCGGCCGACGAGCCGCCGGCCATCTTGCTGGCGTCATAGGCATTGCGTACACCGGGGTTGGGCCCGGTGTTGAAGGCCGGGTTGTAGCCCGAAATGCCGAAGGCCAGCTCGTGCATATTGGTCTTGCCGAGCACGATGGCGCCGGCATCGCGCAGCTTTTGCAGCACGGGTGCATCGGCAAGGGGCACAAAGGTTTTCAGCGCGGGTGTGCCGGCGGTGGCAGGCAGGCCCCGGGCCTGGATGTTGTCCTTGACGACGATGGGCACGCCCTGCAGCGGCAGGCAGGCACCGCCCCCGGCGCGGCGCTGGTCGGCCGCGCGCGCGGCCTGCAGGGCGCCGGTTTCGTCCAGCGTGACAAAGGCGTTGAGCTCAGGCCGGCCTTTGGCGCGTCCCAGATAGGCTTGCATCAGGGCTTCGCTGCTCAGCTCACCACTGCAGATACGCGTGGCGGCTTCGTTGGCGGTGAGCGTGTCGATGTCTGGCGTGCCGCGCAGGCCGCCCGGTCCGCTGCAGGCGGACAGCGCGGCGGCCGCCGCCAGCGCACTGCAGGTGTGTGGAAGGGAAAAACGGGCCATGGTCGCTCCTGGTGGGGTGTTGCTTGCCGCGAAATCATCGCGTTTGCCGTGCAGGCTGTCTGTCATCGAAACCAATGACACGGCAGATTGACCGGCACGGTGGTTGGCGCTAGTCTTGCTAGATCACACGGTCTTCAACCGCTCCCCGTTCCCCGGTTTCTTTGTGGAGGCCTGTCATGTTTCTTTCCGGCAATGAGCAACGCGCCCTGGCCACCTGCTTTTCGCTGCTGGCCGAAGATCTGAACGAGCGCGAGATCCGCGAGCGCATGGGCGAGGCCACGCTGGCGCTGTTCCGCGCCAACCACTTTGCCTCTTACATCTGGAGCGCGCCGGCAGGCTGCTTTTCGCAGCCCGTGGCCATCAACATGGACCCGGCCAACCTGCAGCGCTACGAGGCCTGGTACCAGTACCGCGACCCGATCACCTTCGCGCTGCAATCCCGCCGCCATGCGACCCTGGTCAGTGAAGTGATGCCGCGCCGGGAGTTCCTGAAAACCGAGTTCTTCAATGACTTCCTGGCGCGCGACGGCCTGCACTGGGGCATCAACCTGCATGCCTTCGACGGCAACGAGGCGCTGGGCGATCTGCGCATCTGGCGCGGCCGCAGCGGCAGCGAGTTCACCGCCCATGACAAGCAACTGCTGGACCTGCTGGAGCCAGCCTTCGTGGCCGCGCTGCGTCGCGCGCGCCGCTCGCAGCCCGCCCCATCGACCCTGCCGCTGGCAGCCTTGAGCCGGCGCGAGCTGGAAGTGGCCCGCTGCGTCTGCCGCGGCCTGACCGACAAGGAGATCGCCCGCGAACTCGCCATCGCCCTGCCCAGCGTGCGCACCTACCTGCAGCGCCTGTTCGAAAAACTCGGCGTGCACCGCCGCGCCGGCCTGGCACAACTGGCGGACCGGCTGCACTGAGCCGCTTAGCCCTCCGGTACGCGACCAACATCCATAGCGGGCTGCGCCCGCGGCGTAAAGGCGGGAAGCATTTGCGTTTCATGGCTCACGGCCCGGAAGTTGCTGCAACCGGCTCGTTCCGTCATGGATGGCCCAAGGCTAATCCCGGCCCCGCAGGATGCTGAAGGCGACGGGCACTGTTTCGATAAAGTTCACACCGTCGGCTCAAGATCACTACAGATTTGATAGCTGATGACGCCCGACTGGCGGGGGCTGACGCCCAATTTGACTCC
>CBFGNA010000409.1:0-2986 GCA_965650045.1 uncultured Polaromonas sp. | reverse complement strand
GCGCCGCTTCGGCCGCCGGGGCGCGGCCCGGCTTGTCGATCTTGAGCATGGCGGCCGCGGCCTTGAGCTGCTGCACCTCGCGCGCGAGCTGGGCCTGGGCGCGTGCGCGCTTCTTGTAGCCACGCACCGTGTCGCTGATTTCTGCCAGGTAACGCGTGCGCGCCGCGGGCACCACCGGGGTCTGGTTGGTGCTGTGGCGCACGTCGGTTTTCGGCAGGCTGCCGTCTGACAGTTTCAGGCCGAGTCCGGCCAGACGTGGCTTGAGCGCCTGGTACAGGGCGGTGACACCGTCGTCGTTGAAACGCGCGGCCATGGTGCCAAACACCGGCATCTGGTCGGCCGGTGTGGTCCAGGCTTCCTTGTTGCGCTGCACCTGCTTGGCCACATCGCGCAGGGCGTCGAGCGAACCCTTGCGGTCGAACTTGTTGATGGCGATGAACTCGGCGAAGTCCAGCATGTCGATTTTTTCAAGCTGGCTGGCGGCGCCGAACTCGGGCGTCATCACATACAGGGGCACGTCCACATGCGGCACGATGGCAGCGTCGCCCTGGCCGATGCCCGAAGTCTCCACCACGATCAGGTCGAAGCCCGCGACCTTGCAGGCGGCGATCACGTCGGGCAGGGCCTTGCTGATTTCCGAGCCGAAGTCGCGCGTGGCGAGTGAACGCATGAAAACACGTTGACCGTTGTCGGCGGCTGGGCGCGGGGAATTTTTCGACGGGCCGCCCCTAGAAAAATTAGCCCCCTCGGGGGGCAGCGCAGTACGCGAAGCGACAAGCGTGGGGGCCTGTGTCACTGTCCACGGATTGATGGCATTCATGCGGATGCGGTCGCCCAGCAGGGCGCCGCCACTCTTGCGGCGCGACGGATCGATGCTGATGACTGCCACCCGAAACGCGTCGTTCTGGTCCAGCCGCAGCCGGCGGATCAACTCGTCGGTGAGCGATGACTTGCCGGCGCCGCCGGTGCCGGTGATGCCCACCACTGCTACGCTTTTTGTAGCTGCTTGCGCCCGCAGTTCCTGGGCCAGAGCCGGATTTGCCTCGGAGTTTTCAATGGCGGTGATGAGTTGCGCCAGGGCGCGCCAGGCCATCTCGCCATGGCCCTGGATGGCTTTCAGATCGGTCGGTGCGTGGCCGGACAGGGCTTTGTCGCAGCGCATGACCATCTCGCCGATCATGCCGGCCAGACCCATTTTCTGGCCGTCTTCGGGGCTGTAGATGCGGGTCACGCCATAAGCCTGCAGCTCGCGAATTTCGGGCGGCACAATCACGCCGCCGCCGCCGCCAAACACCTGGATGTGTTCACCGCCGCGGCTTCTGAGGAGGTCCACCATGTACTTGAAATACTCCACGTGCCCACCCTGGTAAGAGCTGATGGCGATGCCCTGCGCGTCTTCCTGCAGTGCGGCGGTCACGACCTCATCGACGCTGCGGTTGTGCCCCAGGTGAATCACCTCGGCACCCATGCCCTGCAGGATGCGACGCATGATGTTGATCGCGGCGTCGTGCCCGTCAAACAGCGAGGCAGCGGTGACAAAACGCACCTTGTGCGTGGGGCGGTAGCTGGCAAGGGCCTTGTATTCGGCGGACAGGTCGGTCATGGCGGTCTTTCTCGGCAGGCTTCAGCGGATCGTCAGTCCGGCAAGCCGGGGATCGCTGGGGGGATAACGCAGTTTGAGCTTTTTCAGGGTGTCACGTACCACGGTGGCAATCATCAGGTTGCGGTGCGTTTTGGAGTTCGCGGGCACGATGGTCCAGGGGGCATGCCTTGTGCTGGTGGCGCGCAGCAGCGCCTGGTAGGCCCGCTGGTAGTCGTCCCATTGCTTGCGCACGGCCAGATCGTCCATGCTGAACTTCCAGTGTTTGGTGGGGTCGTCCACGCGCTCCTGCAGGCGCTCGCCCTGCTCTTCAAAACCGATATGCAGCATGAATTTCAGGATCACGGTGCCGGTTTCGGTGAGCATGCGTTCGAAATCGTTGATGTGCTGGTAACGCTGGCGGGTCTGCGCCGGCGTGATCCAGCCCTTGACCACCGGCACCAGAACGTCTTCGTAGTGGCTGCGGTTGAACACCGTGATTTCGCCCGCGCCTGGCATGGCCTGATGGATGCGCCAGAGGTAGTCATGGGCTTTTTCGGCCTCAGACGGCGCCTTCCAGCCGACGGTGTGCACGCCGAGCGGGCTGGTGCGGCTGAATACGCCGCGCAGTGTGCCGTCCTTGCCCGAGGTGTCCGTGCCCTGCAGCACCACCAGCAGCTTGAAGCGCCGGTCGGCGTAGAACCGGTCCTGCAAGGCGTCGATCTCCTGCGCCAGCGCGTCCACGCGTTCCTTGTCGGCCCCCTTGTCGCCGCTGGACCAGGGTTTGGCCGCGGGGTCCAGCCGCGCCAGCGAGAAGGCCGCTGCGCTTTTCCCCGATGGCGCTTGCCACTGCGCCAGCTTGGGGGCGGACGGACTTTTTTTCGCCATGCAGGTCTCCAGGTCGGTGCGTCAGTTTATGCTGACTGTGTTGACGTTTACGTAAACGTCAATCTTAGCGCTTTTGCCAACAAAAAAGGGGGCGCCGGCGCGCCCCCTTGCTGCAGATTCTGCGGGCGCCTGCTTATTTGTACAGCAGTTGGGGCAGCCACAGACCGATGGCCGGGAACTGGTACAGCAGGATGATGGCGAGAACCTGGATCGCCATGAAGGGCAGCATGCCGGCGAAGATCTGATTCAGCGTGACGTGTTTCGGCGCCACGCCTTTGAGGTAAAAGGCAGCCATGGCTACCGGCGGGCTCAGGAAAGCAGTCTGCAGGTTCAGCGCCACCAGCAGGCCGAAGAAAAGCGGATCCACGCCGAAGTTGTCGAGCAGGGGGATGAAGATGGGCATGAAGATCACGATGATCTCGGTCCATTCCAGCGGCCAGCCGAGGATGAAAATGATGGCCTGGCTCATGACCAGAAACTGGGTTTTGCTCAGGTTCATGCCGAGCACCCATTGTTCAA
>CBFGNA010000408.1:0-3001 GCA_965650045.1 uncultured Polaromonas sp. | reverse complement strand
TAATGGAAGGCTGACGGTATTGTTGTACAAATAGCGCCAGCGCGCCGGCCACCACGCCCCAGAACGCGGAGCCGACCCCGGCAATCGTCACGCCCGACAGCGTCACGAGAAACGTGATAAGCGCCGCCTCGCGGTGCGACTCTTCACGCACCGCCTGCGCCAGACCGCTGCCCATCGTGCCCAGCAGTGCCAGCCCGGCAATCGCCACCACCAGCTCTTTCGGAAAAGCGGTGAGCAGGCCAGTGACCGCCGCACCGAAGACGCCGATCAGCACATAAATCGCGCCGCAGCACACCGCTGCGGTGTAGCGCTTGCGCGGGTCTTCATGGGCTTCGGGACCCATGCAGATGGCGGCGGTGATCGCGCTGAGGTTCAGTGCAAAGGCACCGAAGGGCGCCAGCACCAGCGTCGCCAGGCCGCTCAGCGTGATGATTTTCGACACCGGGATGCCGCCATCCGGCGCATCCGGGCCATAACCGGCGGCGCGTATCGCAGCCACACCCGGCAGGTTCTGCGAAGCCATGGTCACCACAAACAGCGGCAGGGCCAGGCTGACCATGGCCGGCAGCGTGAACTGCGGCGCCACAAACACCGGCAGCGCCAGCGAGAAGGTCATGGCCGACCAGGCCATGTCGCCGCGCAGGGCCACAAACACGATGGCGCCGGCCAGGGTCAGCACCACCGCATAACGCGGCAAAAACCGCTTGCCGAGCAGGTAAATGGCCAGCATCAGCAACACCAGCGGCAGCGCCGTCTGCGCGGCCGCAAAGGCCTGCAGGCCGAAACGCGCCAGCACGCCGGCAAGCAATGCGGCGGCAATCGCCATCGGGATGCGGTTCATAAGCCTTTCAAACCAGCCGGTCACGCCGAACAGGGTGATCAGCGCGGCGCAGGCCATGAAGGCTGCGACGGCCTCGCCCATCGAAAAGCCGCCCGCCAGTCCGGCCGTCGCCAGCACCGCCGCACCCGGCGTGGACCAGGCGACCATCACCGGCTGCTTCAGCCACAGCGACGGGATCGCCGAACACAGGCCCATGCCGAGACCGAGCGCCCACATCCACGAGCTGATCTGCGCCGGCGTGGCGCCAAAGGCCTGCGCCGCCTGGAACACAATCGCCACCGAGCTGGTGAAGCCCACCAGCACAGCCACAAAGCCGGCGGTGAAGGCGGAGAGTTTGAGGTCCTTGAAAAACTGCATGCCGCCGATTTTGGCAGCTTGGCGGCCCATGCGCCGCCAGCGTCAGCGCTCCACAGCGGGCGGCGCTTCAGAGCGGCCGGCGCCGTGCAAACCGGACCACCGTGACGCCAGCCCGTGCCTGGCGCACCGAAGGCATCACCAGCACGCAGTCGTCGTAAGGTGTGATCACCGGCTCCGCGTCGTTCCAGCCAATCACGGTGCCTGTATGTTCTATCAACTCCAGCCCCTGGAAGGCGGTGGTGAACCGGAATCGGTCGCTGCGCGCCACCACCGGGCCGGTGACTTCCAGCACCCACTGCTGCGCGGCGTCAGGCTGGCGCCAGCCCGGCAGCAGGCCTGGCAGTGCCTCGCTGTCCACCACATCCGCAGCCGCCAGGAAGCGCGTACACATGTCCTGCGCCACCACCCGGCTGATCAGGTCGCCGTGGAAACCGCACTCCAGCAGCAGCGCACACCCTGCCGCGGGCGCGCCAGCCCCACCCTGCGGATCCGGCTCACCAAAGCGGCCGAAGTCGCGCATGCGCACCCCGTCCTGGTGGCCGGCATCCACCACCACATGGGCCGGTGCACGCAGGCGTTTGGCGAGGGCCAGGTTGCGCGGTTGCATGCCAGCCAGCAACAGCGGCGCGCCGCGTTCATGCATGGAATGCAGGTCCAGCAAGCAGTCGGCTTGCTCGACAAAGGGCCGCAGCTCGGCGGCTCGGCGGCGCTCCAGCGTGTCGCCGCGCTCCATGCGCTCGACGGTCCATTGGCGGTTCAGGTCTTCATCGACAAACCGCGAGTCGTCATGGCGGGCCGGATCAAAGCGGTCAAAGGCCGCCAGGTTGCACAAGGCCAGTGTCAGCTGGCCGCGCCGGGGCCGCAAACCGGCTTCAAGCAAACCCTTGACGGCCCACGCGCCGCACAACTCGTTGCCGTGCACCAGCGCACTGATCAGCACCGAGGGGCCGGGCTGGCCGGCGTCAAAACGCCAGACCCCTTCCACGCCGGTATTGCCGGCGCGCCAGGCCGAAAGATCCGGCACCGGAAGTTCAAATGCGGCCCCTTCAATCATTCGTGATCTTGGCGTGGTCGATGATTTTTTTGTACTTGGCTGTCTCTGAACCGAGAAAGCGGACCAGATCGACATTGGACTCGGCCACGGTGGAGCCGCTGTCTTCCAGCTTCTTGCGCAGCTCGGGCGACTGCATGGCTTCATCAAAGGCTTTTTTCAGGCGCAGCCGGATCGGCTCCGGCAGCCGGGCCGGCGCCATCAGTGCAAACCACACGCCGATGTCCACGCCCTTGAGCTTGGGGTGCTCTGCCAGGGCCGGAATATCGGGTGCGACCTCGGAACGCTTGGCTTCCGTCACGCCCAGCGCAATCACTTTGCCGCTGCGGATGTGCGGCAGGCCGCTGGACAGCACAAACACGCCGAAGTCGATGTTGTTGCCCAGCAGGTCGTTGGTCAGCGGCGCCACACCGCGATAGGGAATGTGGGTCATGAAGAGGCCGTCCTTTTCCTTGACCATCTCGCCGGCCAGATGCAGGGCCGTGCCGACGCCGGAGCTGCCGTAGCTGAAGCGCCCGGGGTTCTTCCTGACCAGGCTCAGGAACTGGTCCACATTCTTGACGCCGGACTTCTGCGACGCCACCAGCACCATGGGCTGCGAGGCGATCAGCCCGATGGGCGTGAAGTCCTTGAGCTGGTATTTGACCGCGGGGGAAACCAGCCGCGTGATGGCAATTTCATTGTTGGCGCCTGCCAGCAGGGTGTAACCATCGGGCATGGCATTGGCCACCTTCTGGGCGCCGATGGCGCCG
>CBFGNA010000407.1:0-3015 GCA_965650045.1 uncultured Polaromonas sp. | reverse complement strand
AGTGAATGACCCAGGGTCGTGAAGAACCAGCATCAGAGCCTGCCAAGCTGCGCGGACTCACGTGGGATGCCGCACAAAATTCGAGCGCTCCAGCACATACCGCATCATCGACTGCGCCAGCTCTTCCTCGCCCAGGAAGATCTTGCCGGCGCTTTCGCTTTCCAGCAGTTTGGCTTCGGCCTCGTTGTGGGTGCGGACCACGATTTCGATGCCGGGGTTCAGGGTGCGGGCGGTGTTGATCATCTGCCGCACGTTCAGGGTGTCGGGCGTGGCGATCACCAGCATGCGGGCGTTGGCGATGTGGGCCTGCACCAGCACCACCGGCTCGGCTGCGTCGCCCGACACGGCCATCAGGCCCTCCCCGCGCAGTCGTTCGACCACTTCGCGGTTCTGCTCGACCACCACAAAGGGCAGGTGCTGTGCCGCCAGCGCATCGGCGATACGCCGCCCTACACGGCCGTAGCCGACCAGCACGACCTGGCGCGAGAGGTATTTTTCTTCGGTGCTGGCGGGCAGTTCGGCCATGGGGTCGTCACGCGCCTCCAGCTTGCGGGCGAGAGCTGATTTGGCAAGAATCCATTGCTGCAGCGGTTCCACCGCCTTGAACACCAGCTGGTTCAGTGCGATGGAAATCAGCGCACCGGCCAGCACCAGGCTTTGACCTTCGGAGGGCAGCAAGTTCAAGGATGCGCCCATCGCCACCAGAATGAACGAGAACTCGCCGATCTGCGCCAGGCTGGCCGAGACCGTCAACGCGGTGTTGAGCGGGTAACGGAAGGCCAGCACCAGCGCCCCCGCAGCCAGCGACTTGCCGACCACGATGATGGCGACCACCGCGAGCACCTGCAGCGGCCGTTCGACGATGACCCAGGGATCGAACAACATGCCGACCGACACAAAGAAGAGCACGGCAAACGCGTCACGCAGCGGCAGCGATTCCTGGGCCGCGCGATGGCTGAACTCGGACTCGCGCATCACCATGCCGGCGAAAAAAGCGCCCAGCGCGAACGACACGCCGAACAGCGAGGTGGCACCGAAGGCAATACCGACAGCAGCCGCGACCACACAGAGGGTGAACAGCTCGCGCGAGCCGGTCCGCTGCACCTGCCACAACACCCAGGGGAAAAAGCGCCGCCCCACCACCAGCATCAGCGCGACAAAACCGCCGACCTGCAGCAGGGTCACGCCCAGCGTCTTCCACAAGGAGTCCACATCAGCCGCGCCTCGGCCGGACAGCCATTCACCCAGCGGCGGCAACAACACCAGCACCAACACCATGGCCAGGTCTTCCACCACCAGCCAGCCGACGGCGATGCGGCCGTTGGCCGAGTCCAGCACACCACGCGTCTCCAGCGCGCGCAGCAGCACCACCGTGCTGGCGACCGACAGCGAGAGGCCGAACACCAGCGCGCCGCCGAGGTTCCATCCCCACCAGTGCGCCAGACCCATTCCGAGGGCGGTGGCCACGGTCATCTGCACCACGGCGCCGGGCACGGCGATCTTGCGCACCGCCAGCAGGTCGTCCAGCGAGAAGTGCAAACCCACACCGAACATCAGCAACATGACGCCGATCTCGGCCAGCTGGCTGGCAATCGCAGCGTCGGCCACAAAGCCGGGTGTGAACGGACCGATCAGCACGCCGGCCAGCAAGTACCCCACCAGCGACGGTAATTTGAGCCGCGCGGCGATGAAGCCGAAGATCAGGGCAAGACCCAGACCGGCGGCAATGGTGCTGATGAGGGAGACGCTGTGCGGCATGCGGGAGGGGTTCCTTCAGGGAGTGACGGTGGAGGGACCCTGCGTGGGCACTTGTCGATGACAAAGCCTGCCGCAGAACGTGAATGGTGAGAGAGCTTTCCAGCCCGGATTCATTATAAAAACGGAAAACAAAAAACCCGCCGAAGCGGGTCTTTCAAGATATCGGCGCCTATACAGAGGCAGCGAGGCGCCAATATTTAAAGACCAGTACCCGTCGATCTGACGGGCAGGTACGGGAAACAGAACGCCCCACATGCGGAGGATCGTTGTTGATCACGACAACCCGTCCTGGCTTGGGCATGACTGCGGCAGTGATTTCGTTTCTGTCGTCAAAAAAAATGGTCTCGCCTGCCCAGTCGATGTTCCAAGTCTTGTTGCAGTACACCAGCACGGTGAAATGATCGGCGCGACGCGCCTTGTCTGCAATGTCCTGGTGGACCCGCCCTTCGGTGCCGAAGGTATTGGCACTCAGACTGCATTCGTACAAACGCACGGGGTATTCCAGGCCGCTTTTGATTTGAGTCCAGCAATCCGCGATGGGCTTCAATCCCTCATCGAGACCCATGAGCTCCGCCTCGATATCTCCGTTGTAAATGTCCTCGGAAAAAACAACCGGGTAATACCAGTGCATATCGAGCTCGTGAGACTTGTAGCGCTCCCATCGATTCAGGAAGTACATGGGCATCCAGGAAACGGCTTCCATCACTCGGCCTTTGAGCTCCGTGGGAAGAACATCGTCCAGCACCGTCACATCAGCGTCTACAAACATACAGAGCTCACACCATAAGTTGGCAGAACGGGGGCCGTGTGTTCGCCAGGGCCCAACATCGGCACCAACGGGCGGTAAGGCCAGCCACGCGGCCTGATCAAACAACAGGCGTGATGGCAAACAGACAGGATTGAAGGACGGTGCTTTGCGCACCGCCCGGAGACACATCAGCGAGGAGACTCGCAGCCACATCCCGAGCCATCGCAACCTAGAGGCAAGCCTACTTTGTGCGGCAAACGGACAAGGCGAACGGCGGTCCATTTGTTGTCCGCTTTCAACGGGCTGCGAATGGTCGCCACATCCTGAACACGTTCATTGAGTTCGCTGGGCGATGGGGACTTGGTTGCCGATGCTTTTTTCATGAAAACTCCCGTTGACGATTAAGGAAAAGGATGCGGAAACTTCGAACGTTGGTGTGCCGTTGCAACCATGCCCATGGGTTCATTATGATAGCCGAAAGAAATTGGAAGGAGGCCGGGATTCAGGGT
>CBFGNA010000406.1:0-3025 GCA_965650045.1 uncultured Polaromonas sp. | reverse complement strand
AGCCAGGCGCTCGTTGAGCGCGTTGCGCAGCTGCTCGGCATTGGTCTGGCTGCCGCTGGTGTGGGCGGCCACGGTGTCGGCGTTTCTGGGCTGGCTGGTCGGGGGCTGGGTCAACGCCGTGCGCGGCGTGGCGCGCACGGCACCGCTGATGTATCTGATGCCGCCGGTGGCCGGACTGGTGGCCTGGCTGTTTGCCGGTGAACAGTACACCGGGATCAAACTGGCCGGCGCGGCGCTGACGCTCGTCGGTGTCGCGCTGGCGCAGTTCACCGGCTCACGGCAGGTGCTGGCGCGTGCTGCGCCCACGCCGGTGGACTAGCAGATACGGGCCTGACCTTGCGCCGGTCAGGGCAAGGCGATTCGTCCATACTGGATGTTCCCTCATTTGCCGGTTCACCTGCCTGTCATGACCAAACCCTCGCTCGATAAAAACAAACTCAAATTCCTGCTGCTCGAAGGCATCCATCCTTCTGCCATCCAGGTGTTGCGCGATGCGGGCTACACGCAGATCGAAAGCCTGCCCGGCGCGCTGGAAGGCGATGAACTGAAGGCCAAAATTGCCGACGCGCATTTTGTCGGCATCCGCTCGCGCACCCAGCTCACCGCCGAGGTGTTGGCCCACGCCCGCAAGCTGGCCGCGGTGGGCTGCTTTTGCATTGGCACCAACCAGGTGGACCTGAACGCGGCGCGTGAGCGCGGCATCGCGGTGTTCAACGCGCCGTTTTCCAACACACGTTCGGTGGCCGAACTGGTGCTGGCCGAGGCGATTTTGCTGCTGCGCGGCGTGCCCGAAAAAAGCGCTGCGGCGCACCGCGGCGGCTGGCTCAAGTCGGCCGACAACGCTTTCGAGATCCGCGGCAAGACCCTGGGCATCGTCGGTTACGGCTCCATCGGCACGCAGCTGTCGGTGCTGGCTGAAAGCCTGGGCATGCAGGTGGTGTTTTTTGACGTGGTGACCAAGCTGCCGCTGGGCAACGCGCGCCAGGTTGGCAAGCTGCACGACCTCTTGGGCCAATCCGATATCGTGACCCTGCATGTGCCCGAAACCGCCGCCACACAATGGATGATTGGCGCCGCTGAAATCGCCGCCATCAAGCCTGGCGCGGTGTTCATCAACGCCTCGCGCGGCACCGTCGTCGAGATTGAGCCGCTGGCTGAGGCCCTGCGCAGCAAACAACTGCTGGGCGCGGCGATTGACGTGTTTCCGGTCGAGCCCAAAAGCAACAAGGACGTGTTCGAGTCGCCGCTGCGCGGACTGGACAACGTCATCCTGACGCCGCACGTGGGCGGCTCGACGATGGAGGCGCAGGCCAATATCGGCATCGAGGTCGCCGAAAAACTCGTCAAGTACAGCGACAACGGCACCTCGACCTCGTCGGTGAACTTCCCTGAAGTGGCGCTGCCGGCCCACCCCGGCAAACACCGGCTGCTGCACATTCACCGCAACGTGCCCGGCGTGCTGGCCGAAATCAACCAGGTCTTCGCCGCCAGCGGCATCAACATCGCCTCGCAGTTCCTGCAGACCAACGAGGCCATCGGTTATGTGGTGATCGACATTGACGCGGTGCATTCCGAGCTGGCGCTGACCAGGCTCGCCGAGGTGACCGGCACCATCCGCAGCCGCGTGTTGTTCTGAGCGGCGCGCTCGATGGGTGATCGCTTGGTTATTGAGCTGCTATTAAATCAGGAGCTGCTTGCGCCCGTCAGTCAAGAGCTGGAGGCACTTTTTGCTTGAAACTTCGCAACGGCCCCGACCGCTCAGGGCGAGGGAGGCTGCAAGCCAAGCAGGGCCGCTAGCGCCGCGGTCGGCAGCGCACCTTCCTGCGTGACCAGGGCGCCGGTCTCGGCATGGTTGCCGATGATGGTCGGGATCGAGCCGAAGCCGAGGCGGGTCAGCAATTCGGTGTTTTTGGCCACGTCGGCCTTTTGCGCATCGATGTCGCTGGCGGCGCTGATGCCACCGGCGCCGGCCGCCATCGAGGTTTCATGTTCGTTCATGGCGGCGACCGGGTCCTTGGCCGCCAGCAGGCTGGCGCCCTGGGCCGTGCTCGACGCGTTGAGGATGCCCACCGGAATCCAGACAAAACGCGCTTGCGGTTTCAGCGGTTTGGCCGCTTCCCACAGGGCGGTGCAGTGCGGGCACTGCGCGTCAAAAAAGACATAAACCGTGCGTGCACTGACGGCCGAGCCGACGCTGAAGCCTTTGGCTTCGGCAGCGACGGCCGCCACCGACACGGCAGCCGGCGCGGCCGCGGCGGCGGGTTTGCCGGTGTCGGCGGCGTCCTGGCAACCCGCCAGCAAGCAGCCGGCGGCAATCAGGGTGGCAGAGAGAAGGCCGGGGAAAAATCGGGTCATGGGTCGCACCTGCGTTAGAAGGCCGCAAGCATAGCGCAGCACGCCAGCCGGCCCCGGCGAGCCCGGTATTTGCCCCCGTTTTCTGTGGGTGACCCTGTGGATAAACCCGTGAAAAAGCCACGAGAGGCTCGCCTGTCGTGGCTTGCAGCAGATTGCCTGCTGATTGGGCGGCGCACCGTTTGATGCGCGGGGGCCTAGGTCTTGTTGCTCATGCCCAGGCGTTCAATGGTGGCTTTTTCGGCCATGAAGGTTTCGCGGGCAAAACGCGTGTATTGCGAGGTGTTCATGTAAATCACCGACTGGTCGTACTTGTCGAAGGTGGCCAGCACCGCCGGATCGTTGAGCGTGCGGCGGAAGGCCTCGTGCAGGGTGGCCACCACGGCGGGGTCCATGCCCTTGGGGCCGCACACGCCGAAAGGCGAGTCCGACACGGTGTCGTAGCCGAGCTCGTTGAGCGTCGGCACATTCGGCCAGCGCTTGGTGCGCTTGCTGCCATAGGTGGCCAGCAGGCGCAGCTTGCCGGATTCCACGTGCGGGCCCCAGCCGGTGGCATCGCTGGCCGCCATCACATGGCCGCCCAGGATGGCCTGCATGTTGTCGGCATTGCCCTTGAAGGGCACATGCGTGAGCTTGATGCCGGCGCGCTGCGCAAACTCCTCGACCGCCAGGT
>CBFGNA010000405.1:0-3030 GCA_965650045.1 uncultured Polaromonas sp. | reverse complement strand
GACCCGCGGCCACTGCCTGAATTGAAACCCGTTCCATGCCAACTTCATCCAGCTTGAACACCGTTACCGAGCCCGCACGCGCATTGCCTGTTTATGGCGAGTTCGATGTTGTTGTGATCGGCGGCGGGCCGGCCGGGCTGGCTGCCAGCGTCAGTGCGGCCAGACACGGCGCGCGGACCTTGCTGGTGGAGCGTTATGGTTTTTTGGGCGGGATGGGCACGGCGGGCGGCGTCACCAACTTTGCGGGCCTCTATGGCCGCAAGAACGGCGAGATGCAGCAGGTCGTGCATGGCGTGGTGGACGAGCTGCTGGAACGTATCGATGTGATGGGTGGCCTGAACCTGCCGCAGGACGGCATGCTGGGCCGCATACGCGTGCGCTCCTACGATGTCTCCGCCTACAAATGTGCGGCCGACCAGTTGCTGCTGTCAGCCGGCGTGCAACTGCTGTTTCATGCCTGGGCCGCGAGCGTGGTGATGGACGGTTCGTCCATCGCAGCACTGGTGGTGGAAACCAAGTCGGGCCGCCAGGCAATTCGTGCCCACCGTTTCATCGATTGCTCCGGCGACGCCGATGTGGCGCAATTTGCCGGCGTGCCTTTTGAGTTGGGTGACGGCCACGGCAGCGCCCTGTTCCCGACCACCATGTTCCGTGTCGGCCACGTCGATGCCGCGCGCGCGCTGGCTGCAGTGGGCGAGTTCAGTGCGATCAACAAGCTCATGGACGACAGCGAAGCGCGCGCGCCCGGCCGCTACAAATTCCCGCGCAAGGGCGCGATCCTGCGCCCCAACAAGAATCCCGCCGAATGGCGCGCCAACGTCACGCAGATCCGCAACGCCGCCGGCGTGGCCATGGACGCCACCGATGCGCGCCAGCTCAGTGAAGGAGAACTGGAAGGGCGGCGGCAAATCGCCGAATACTTCCGTTTCCTGAAAAACGAAGTGCCGGGCTTCGGGGAGTCGGCCATCGTCGATATCGCCCCCCAGGTGGGCATCCGCGAAACGCGGCGGGTTTGCGGCGACTACGCGCTCACCGGCGAGGACATCCTGTCGTCCGCACGTTTTGACGATGTCATCGGGATCAACGCCTGGCCCATGGAAATGCATGTGGATGGCGCCATCAGCTGGGGGTTTCCGCGTGATGAACGACGCGCGTTCAACGACCTGCCCTGGCGCATGCTGACCAACCGCCATGTCCCCAACCTGCTGGTTGCCGGACGCTGTGCATCAATGACCCACGAAGGCCAGTCGGCCGCACGCGCCAGTGGCGGCTGTTTTGTGATGGGCCAGGCCGCGGGCACGGCCGCCGCCATGCTGGCAAGTGGCCAGGACTTTGCCAAACTCGATATCAACCTGCTGCAGCAGCAACTGTTGCAGGACGGCGTTTTCTTCGACCGCTGAACTTACGGAGTGCCATTCATGGATATGACCCCGCCTCCCGGCAGTGCGCGCAAGGCGTTTTACGACGCCATCCGCGCGCAGCACCTGACCCCCTTGTGGGAAGTGCTGCATGCACTGGTGCCACAGCAACCGGCCACACCCTGCGTGCCGGCCTTCTGGGCCTATGAACAGGTACGCCCCTGGCTGATGGAGGCGGGCCGGCTGATCACTGCGGAGGAAGCGGTGCGCCGGGTACTCATCCTGGAAAACCCCGGACTGCAAGGGCAATCGGCAGTCACCCAGTCGCTGTATGCGGGCCTGCAGCTGATTCTTCCCGGCGAAGTCGCGCCCAGTCACCGCCACACCCAGAGCGCCTTGCGTTTTGTGGTCGAGGGCAAAGGCGCCTACACCGCCGTCGATGGCGAGCGCACCACCATGGCGCCGGGCGACTTCATCATCACCCCGAGCTGGACCTGGCACGACCACGGCCACGAAGCCACGCTGGACGGCGGGGAGCCGGTGGTCTGGCTCGACGGCCTGGACATCCCCATGCTGCGGTTTTTCGACGCAGGCTTCGCTGAAAACAGTGGTCAGCGGTCGCAGCCGGTGACCCGGGCCGAAGGCACCAGCTACCAGCGTTACGGCGCCAACATGCTGCCGGTGCGTTACGACGCGCCTTTCGGCCAGACCTCGCCGATCTTCAGCTACCCCTATGACCGGACCCGCGAAGCCCTGCACACACTGGAGCGGCAGGCGCCGGTAGACGACTGGGACGGCATCAAGCTGCGCTATGTGAATCCGGCCACGGGCGGCTCACCGATGCCGACCATGGGCACCTTCATGCAGCGCCTGCCGGCCGGCTTTGAAGGCAAGGCATGGCGCCAGACCGACGGCGCCGTCTTCAGTGTGGTCGAGGGCCACGGCAGCGTGAGCATCTCGCAGGGCGATACTCAACAGGTGTTTGAATTCGGTCCGCGCGATCATTTTGTGATTCCATCCTGGCACCTGGCCAGCCTGCGTTCCGCGCAGGGCTGCGTGCTGTTCAGTTTTTCAGACCGCCCGGTGCATCAGGCGCTGGGCATACACAGAGAAGAGAGGTTGTCATGAGTTTTGTATTTACCCCGCCGCCGCTGGTTTCCGTCCCCGTGGTCGGTACCCTGGACCGTTTCCCGGTGCACCGCGTTTACTGCGTCGGCCGCAACTACGAAGAACACGCCAAGGAAATGGGCTTCACCGGGCGTGAGCCGCCCTTTTTCTTTCTCAAGCCGGCAGACGCTGTGGTGGTGGTGGAGGCTGGCCAGACCGGTGTCATCCCCTATCCGTCCCTCACCAGCAACCTGCATCACGAGATCGAGCTGGTGGCAGCCATCGGCACCGGCGGCAAGAACATCAAGGCCGCCGACGCGCTCAAGCACATTTTTGGTTACGCCGTCGGACTGGACATGACACGCCGCGACCTGCAGGGCGAAATGAAAAAGCAGGGCCGCCCCTGGTGCATCGGCAAAGCCTATGACCACTCAGCCCCGATTGGCCCCATCACGCCAGCCGACAAGGCGGGTGATGTGGCCAACGCCGAGATCTATCTGCAGGTCAACGGCAAGGACCGCCAGCGCAGCACGGTCAGCAAACTCATCTGGAACCTGGCCGAAAC
>CBFGNA010000404.1:0-3030 GCA_965650045.1 uncultured Polaromonas sp. | reverse complement strand
ACGCCCATGGCCGTGCCGATCAGCTGTGCGCCCAGGCTGACACCGCCCAGCCCGCCCAGCGCCTTGCTGCCGAAGATGCCGCAGGCGATGCCGCCCCAGGCGCCGCACAGGCCGTGCAACGGCCAGACACCCAGCACGTCGTCGATCTTCCACTTGTTCTGCGTCAGCGTGAACATCAGCACAAACACCGCGCCGGCAATCGCGCCGGTGACCAGGGCGCCCAGCGGGTGCATCAGGTCCGAGCCGGCACACACGGCGACCAGCCCGGCCAGCGGGCCGTTGTGCACAAAGCCCGGGTCGTTTTTGCCCAGCGCCAGCGCCGCCAGCGTGCCGCCCACCATGGCCATCAATGAATTCACGGCGACGAGGCCGGAAATCTTGTCGATGGTCTGCGCGCTCATGACATTGAAGCCGAACCAGCCGACCGTCAGGATCCAGGCGCCCAGCGCGAGGAAGGGAATGCTGGACGGCGGGTGCGCGGAAATACCGCCATCCTTGCGGTAGCGGTTGCTGCGTGCGCCCAGCAGGATCACGGCCGGCAAGGCCAGCCAGCCACCGACCGCGTGGACCACGATGGAGCCGGCAAAATCATGGAACTGCGCCCCCGTCAGGGCCTCGATCCAGGCCTGCACCCCAAAATGCTGGTTCCAGACGATGCCCTCGAAGAACGGGTAAACAAAACCGACGATGACGGCGGTGGCCAGCAGCTGCGGGTAAAAACGCGCGCGTTCGGCAATGCCGCCGGAAATGATGGCCGGGATGGCTGCTGCAAAAGTCAGCAGGAAGAAAAACTTCACCAGTTCATAGCCGTTTTTGGCCGCCAGCTGCTCGGCGCCGATAAAAAAGTGGGTGCCGTAGGCCACGCCGTAACCGACCATGAAATACACCACCGTGGAGACCGAAAAGTCCACCAGGATCTTGACGAGCGCATTGACCTGATTTTTCTTGCGAACCGTGCC
The DNA here is from genome assembly GCA_965650045.1 of uncultured Polaromonas sp. Taxonomy (GTDB): domain Bacteria; phylum Pseudomonadota; class Gammaproteobacteria; order Burkholderiales; family Burkholderiaceae_C; genus Polaromonas. Next base: position 2,071 of record CBFGNA010000404.1, on the reverse strand, counting down.
GAGCTCCAGAAAGGCGAAGCCGGCATGCATGGCCAAAACCATGATGCCGCCCAGCAGGATGAACAAGGCATCCGAGCCCTGTTTTAGTGCGTCCATAAAATCCTCTTGAATGGTTTGTGCTGTTTTAGTGCGAAACAGGATTGAAAAAATCAAAAGCACCAAAACCAAGCAATAAACGCGCCAGATGGGTGCGCACCGGATCGGGGCGGCTTGTAGACCGCCGTGCGCTAGAATAAGAGCTTGTCATTGGGGAGTAGCCACCCTTTCAATCCTGAAAGGGGCTTGCGTCAACAGACTTGTCCGTCAGGACATGGCGCCAGCAGTCCATGGGGACCCAGCGAGACCTTTGACTGCACAGCTCCTGCTCAAGGCCGCGGATGCCGTGCAGTCAATGGTTTTACGGCCGGAGTCTTTTTTTTCATGGAAGCTTTCCTTGTCTCTACGGGCATCGTCGCCCTCGCCGAAATGGGCGACAAGACGCAACTCCTCGCTCTCGTCCTCGCTGCACGTTTTCGCAAGCCCTGGCCCATCGTCGCCGGCATTTTTGTGGCGACCATCGCCAACCACGCCCTGGCTGGCGCGCTCGGCGCCTGGCTCACCACCATGGTCAGTCCGCAAATGCTGCGCTACATCCTTGGCGCGTCTTTTCTGGCGATGGCGGTGTGGATGCTGATTCCCGACAAGCTGGACAGCGGCGAGGAAAGCAAGGCGCCGCGTTTTGGGGTGTTCGCGACCACGGTGCTGGTGTTCTTCCTGGCCGAGATGGGTGACAAGACCCAGATTGCGACGGTCATGCTGGCTGCGCGTTACGACGCCATGGTCAGCGTCGTGGCCGGCACCACCCTGGGCATGATGCTGGCCAACGCGCCTGTCGTCTGGCTCGGCGAACGCGTCACGCGGCTGGTGCCGCTGCGCGTCGTGCATGTTGTGTCGGCGCTGATTTTTGCCGGTCTGGGCCTCGCGGCCCTGCTGATCAAGGCGTGAGCCCGGGGGCGGGCTTGCCGCTGCCCCCTGTCGTGGAGATTCTCCTTTCAGGCAGGGGCGGCGCATTCCGCAGAGCCGAAGGCGTGGTGAAAAGCGTGGGGGTATACTTCTTCAGCGCCGATTTGCCAGCTTGCGGGCGCTTAAAAAGTACAGCTAAAGACGACTTCCAGGACCCGGACTCGCTTTAGCGATGCCGGGTTTTTGTTTTGTGGGGCTTTCCTTGACGCTTGTTGCCACGCCGCAGTCCATGCATTTTGCCGACGCCTTGCCGCTGCAAAGCGGCGCGTCCATCCGCGCCTACGACCTCAGTTACGAGACCTACGGCACGCTCAACGCCGACAAGTCCAACGCGGTGCTGATCTGCCACGCGCTTAATGCTTCGCACCATGTCGCCGGCATTTACCTCGACGCCGCGGGCGCCCCGGTGCCGCGTTCCGAAGGCTGGTGGGACACCATGATCGGCCCCGGCAAGCCGGTCGATACCAACCAATTTTTTGTCATTGGCGTGAACAACCTGGGCTCCTGCTTCGGCTCTACCGGGCCGATGCAGACCCAGCCGGACACCGGCGACATTTACGGCGCCGACTTTCCGGTCGTCACCGTGCAGGACTGGGTCGATGCCCAGGCCCGGCTGCTCGACGCCCTGGGCATCACCACGCTGGCGGCCGTCATGGGTGGCAGCCTGGGCGGCATGCAGGCGCTCAGCTGGACGCTGCAGTACCCGCAGCGCGTGCGCCATGCGGTGGTGGTGGCCAGCGCGCCCAACCTGACCGCCGAAAACATCGCTTTCAACGAGGTGGCGCGCCGCGCCATCGTGACCGACCCGGATTTTCACGGCGGCCACTATGGCAAGCGCGGCGTCTTGCCGCAGCGCGGTTTGCGCATCGCCCGCATGATCGGCCACATCACGTATCTGAGCGACGACGTGATGAATGAAAAATTCGGGCGCCAGCTGCGCGAAGCGGTCGTGGGTGATGGCAGCGGTTACCGGTATTCCACGCAGGATGTCGAGTTCCAGATCGAAAGTTACCTGCGTTACCAGGGCGACAAGTTCAGCGAGTACTTCGACGCCAACACCTATCTGCTG
>CBFGNA010000403.1:0-3031 GCA_965650045.1 uncultured Polaromonas sp. | reverse complement strand
GTGACACTGACCACGGCCAGCACCGTCACCATCCAGGACGACACCACATAAGGCAGCAACAGCGCCGCCAGCAAGGCCAGCAGCCATCCCGCGACCAGGGCCAGCATCAGCTGGTTCATGCGCGGCATGCGCACAGCCGCAGCCAGGAAGTTGCGGGCAAACAGCAAGCCGAAGGCGGCCGCCACCGCCATGCCGACGGGTGGCGACACGCTGTTCCACCAGAGCTGCTCGGGCCACAGGAATTGCGCGCCCAGGCCGGTCAACGCCGCCTGCACCACGCCCATACCCGCCGCAAACCCCACGTAAATCAGATAGGCGCGGTCACGCACCGAGCCGTAGAGCAGCAGGTTGTAAAGCAACAGGCCGATCAGCAGGCCGAAGTAAAGGCTCAGCAGCGCGTATTCGGCCTGGTCATGCGCCCACAGCGCCGGTGCCTGCCACAGACGCACCGGCGCCGACAGCGTGCCCTGCGACTGCACACGCAGGTACAGGGTCTGCGCCCTGCCCGGCTGCAGGTTGACAGGCAGCACATGGTTGCGGTGCGGCACCGGCCGGCTGGCAAAGGTTTGCAGGTCGCCACCGCGCTGGTGGCTGTATCCACCCGCGGCGACGGGGGAATACAGGTCAATCTGGTCCAGCGCCGGGTATGCGACTTCCAGCAGCCACTGCGCGGGCGTGTCCGGCTCCGCCCGCAGCTCAATGCGAAGCCAGAAGGCAGACCGCGTCAGGCCAAAGTTGGTGGCCGAGCCGCTTTGGGCCACCGGCTGGAACCGCGCCTGCTGCGCCGGTTGCAGCACCTGCGCCAGTGTCAGGGTGGCGGCCGGATCTTCCAGCACCATGAAGGCGCGCGACAAGGCGTAACTGCCCGCATTGCCAATGTCCAGCACACCAGCCTGTGCCCGGGCGGCGCCGGGCGTCACTACCCAAAGCGCACCCAGGATCAGCGGCAGCAGGCGCGTGCCAAGGCGAAGGCAGAGATAGAAACAGAAACCGAAACGGCGCTGGAACGGGGTCATGGCGGTGCCTGTGCCGGCGCAGGCCGGTTACGTGCCGGCCATTATCCACATGCCCCTGCCGCCGCCAAGCGCCGTAGCGACGCGCGCAGTGACACACCACTCACCCGGACGCTACGGTTTTGATAGCTGACATGTCACGCCAGCCGGGGGCCAAAGACCTTTTTGATCAACTATCTTCGCGCTGCGCCGCCGCGGTCACGGGCAATGCCGCGCTCCCGGTGGATTCGGAAACAGCGTCGTTGCGGCGCGTCTCGGCAATGCAGTAGTCAAAGAACTCTTCAAGCTCATTGGACTTGTCGAAGACCGCATCGGCGCCGAGTTCGGCGGCGCGCTGGCGGATGTCGTCGGTGGCGTAATTGGAGAGCACCACCACCTTTTGATGGGCCTCCCGCCTGCGGCAATTGGCCAGCACCCCCAGGCCATTGCCTTCCTGCAGGAACAGGTCCACCACAGCCAGCTGCCAGTGGCCATCGTTCACCGACAGCCATTGCGTGGCTTCAGCCTCAGTGGCTGCATGACCCACCACCTTCACCGAGGCAATTTCTTCCAGCGTTTCTATGAGATTGTCGAGAATCGTCTGGTTGTCTTCGACGAGGTAAGTGATGAGTGCCACGGTTTATCCAGTCATGTTCCAAAAATCCGGGCCCGCATCGCAATGACGCCAGCCCGGCTCAATTCATCAGCCTTGTGTGCTGGCACAGATGGGCCGCCTTCAGCCGCGCATGTGCTGCATCCAGCGCATCAAAGGCCGCATCAATCGCCGCCTGGTTGCGCACCGGTGCACGCAGCAGCATGTCGTAGGTCGCGCGCAGAAAATCGTAGTCAGCCAGCGCGACGGTGGGCCGGATGTCCGATGTGATCACTTGAGCCTGCATGAACCTCTCCTGAAGACCTGACGCTGTGGATGACGGTGTTGACCACCACGCGGTCGCCACCCCGGCAGACCGTATCTTCATTGTTGGGCCGGGCCGCATGCGGGGCCATAGGCCAAGTGAATCTTCGGCTGTGGGAGTTCACCTACCAGCCGGCAGCGCTGGCTTCAAGCGTTTATTGCAAGCGTTATGCAAGCGCTCAGAGCGGGCGCAGATGGGTGGGCGCATCGTGGTCGCCCATGGCCTGCTTGAAACGAATGTGCGCGGCGTCCATGGCCTCCATCGCGGCATTCACCGCGTGGTCGTCGGGCGGCGACATGCTCAGAAATTTCATGTAGTCGGCGCGGGCTTCGTCGTAATCAGCCAGCGCCTGCTGGGCGGCGGAAAGCGGTTCAGGCATGGAGAAATTCCTTCAGATCACTGGCCGGACCACACCGGGGTCTTCCGGGTTCGGCAAAGGGGGCACCGGCCCCAGATCAGGTTCAACCGGCAACTCGGCCGGGTTGCTGTCGGGTTCATCGCCGGTGGCGGGGGTGTGCTCGGGAGGATGCCGGGGTGAAGCCATGGTCAGATCACTGCCACCAGGATGTCGAGCGGAACACCCGCACCGATCAGCGCCGCAACGGCGCCGACACTGGCCGAAATCGCCGAGGCATAAGCCAGCAAAGACAGCGTCAACGGCCGGCTCGGGGACGGGTTGTTCGGTCGTGCGGCGGGCGGGTTCATGAAGCGGTCTTTAAGTAAAAAAATAAGGAAAAAAGAGGCGCTGGCCTCGGCTCAAACATGCCTTATTTTGCGTGGCCTGCTGCTGGCCTGCCATAGGTGCAAAGGAACTTGAACTGTCGGTGCCCACCGACATCAGGCACCGGCCCAGTTTTTGAACGCTATGGTAATGATAGCTGGGTACGCCCGTCCAGAAAGGGCTGGAGGCCAATTTGATGCTTGATCGCCGGGCAAGCCGGCACCTCAGGGCTAGAGCTTGGGAATACGCAAGGTCTTGCTGAGCATCAGCGTGCCCGACAGCACAAACAGCAGCGCCAGCGGATGCAGGCCCCACGGCCCCAGCTGCCACAGGCCGCCGTACACCTGATCGCCCAGGCGCTCCTGCCAGGCGGCAAAGGCCAGCACGGCGGTGAGCAGCAC
>CBFGNA010000402.1:0-3031 GCA_965650045.1 uncultured Polaromonas sp. | reverse complement strand
TGAAGGCCAGCAGGCGCTCTATCGGCGAACGCGCCACCACGGCCAGGGCGGCGCGTTGCATCACATCCTCGGCCTCGCCGTCCCAGGCCGACAGCAGCGAGGTGCACATCGGGCAGGGCTGCTTGCGCTGCGGCCCGAACATGTAGCTGTAGACCAGCAAGGAAGCGTATTTGCCGAACAGGTCCGAAAATTTCACGGGGCCCTGTTCGCCCATCAGTTCGTAGTCTTTGGGCAACACGCCGCCGGGTGGCAGCGCGCGCCGTTGCTGCGCCACGCGCTCGATGTGGCGCCGCAGCTCGATCTCCTCGGCCAGCAGCGCATTGCGCGCGCGCCGGTAGTCCGCGCTTTCATTCGGAAAGCGAACGCCGTTGGCGGCGGCCAGCTCCTTCGCCGGTTTGAGGGGGGTGTTCATCGCTCTCTCCGTTAGATGCGGCCGCCGCCTTATTTCACGCGGCGGTAGGTCGCCGTCATGAAGCGTTTCCAGCTGCCGTCCGGCTGCAGGGTCTGCGAGTGCAGCGTGCGTTCGTCCTTGCTCCGGATGGTGATGACATCCTGGTAGCGTGCGGTGCTTCCATCGCCGGTGAAGCTCGGGCTCTCGGTGTCCAGCGTCAGCACCTTTTGCGCTGCATCGAGCTGGCCTTCGTAGAAAAACATGCCGGACATCATGGAGCCGGCCCAGCTGCCGACAAATTTCTTTTTGGCGATGTCGTAACCCAGCGTCATCAGCATGTGAGCCATGTCGGGGCTGCCGGGCATCTCGCCCTTGCCTTCGCACACCATGAAGAAGTCGCCGAGCGCGCGCACGTGTTCCGTGCCCTCGGTCCGGTTGGCGGGCTGGTCCGGGCCCATGTCGCACTCGCCGACCATGGTCCAGTCGCCCAGCAGCTGCTGAAGCCACACGTGTTCTGCCTGGGGTTTGGCGTCCATCATGAAAAGTCTCCTGGTTGATGAAGTTGAATGCTGCTTATTTCTGCATCTCGCCGGGCACCACCACCATCCACGACACGCCGAACTTGTCGGCGACCATGCCGAAGCAGGGCGAAAAGAATGTTTTGGCCAGCGGCATCTGCACCTGCCCGCCCTCGCCGAGTGCCGCAAAGATTTTTTGGGCCTCGGCTTCGGTGGCCGGCGACAGTGACAGGGAAAAGCCTTTGAACTCTGCTTTGCCCTGCGACATGCCGTCCGAGGCCATGACCTCGGTTTGGCCGACCTTGAAACTCGCATGCATGATGCTGTCCGGCGGCGGCGTGGGGCCCTCTGCACAACCCGTGGAGGCGGCACTGTCCGGCGTCGCCGGCATCTCGCTGAACCGCATCATCGCCGTCACTTCGGCGTTCAGGGCCTTTTTGTAAAAGGCCAGGGCTTCCTGGCAGCGGCCTTCAAAAAAAAGATAGGGTTGAACTTGCATGGTGATCTCCTGGGGTGAATGGATTGGCATCAGGGGGGCAAAGTGGCGCTGCAGGGTGGCGTACAGCCTCAGGGTTTCCGTGCCAGGGGCCCTCATGCGGCCACGGCTGCAGGCTCGGTTTCTTCAAACGGGTCCAGCCAGCCTTCGAGCTCGCTCATCTCGCCGTGCCAGCGGCGGATTTGCGGAAAGTCGTCCAGTGGCAGATGCGCCTCTTTGGCATAGGGCAGCGTGATCGCCACCGCGAAGTCGGCCACCGTCAGGCGCTCGCCGGCCAGAAAGCGGTGCGTGTGCAAATGCGCTTCAAGTACCGCGGCAAAACGCCTGAAGCCTTCGGTGGCGCGCGCCACTTCCGCGGCATCGGGCGGGCCCAGACCGAAGCGTGATTTGATGATGTGTTCGAAGTAAAGCGTGCCTGCCTTGGGCGCGAACTCCGTCGCGTCCCACATCAGCCAGCGCAGCACCTCGTACTGCCGCGCATCCTTGGGCCAGAGGTCCGAGCCGGCCTTGTCGGCCAGGTAACAGAGGATGGCGTTGGACTCCCACAGCGTGGTGGCGCTATCCACCAGCACCGGCACCTTGCCGTTCGGGTTCATCGCCAGAAAGGCCGGCGCCCTGTGCTCGCCCTGGCCCAGGTTCACGCGGACAAATTCCACCGGCAGGTGCAGGTGGCGTGCCAGCGCGCAGACCTTGCGCGGGTTCATCACGTCGAAGTAATAGAGCTTCACACCGAGCCCCCGACCTCTTCATAGGCCTTCTGCAGTTTGGCGCTGTCGAACTTGACCATTTGCATCATGACCTGCATGACGTGATTGACCTTGGCCGGGTCCTTGTCGGCCAGCACCTTGCTCAGCACGCTGGGCACGATTTGCCAGGACACGCCGAATTTGTCCTGCAGCCAGCCGCACTGCTGCACGGTGCCGCCTTCGGACAGCTTCTCCCACAGCTCATCGACCTCCTCCTGCGTCGGGCAATCGACAAACAGCGACATGCCGGGCGCAAAGCCGAAGTCCTGGCCCGCATTGAGCACATGAAAGGTCTGGCCGGCAATCTCGAAGCTGCCGGTCATGAAGGTGCCCTTGGGAACCGGGGCGCCGTCGCCGTAACGCTGGATGACGCCGGCCTTGGCGTTTCTGAACACCGAGACATAGAACTTCAGGGCTTCTTCGGCCTGGTCCTTGAAGGTCAGGAAGGTGGTGATTTTCTGCATGGCTCTTTCTCCTTGTTCCTTGTGAATAAGCGGGTCGGCGGCTGCGTCTTGTTTGGCGCTGTCTTGCCAGCACCCAAAAACGCAGTCATTGTGTACACCGTCCACAAAAGAATAACAGAGATAATGGACACTGTGCACATTAAAGCGTAACAAGCCATGAACCGCCCGTCTCCCTCCCCCGCCACGCCTGCGGCCCGCAGCACTTACCGGCATGGGGATTTGCGGCGGGTGTTGCTGGAAGCCGGGGTTGAACTGGCGCGCAGCGGTGGGCCCGACGCCGTGGTGCTGCGCGAAGCCACGCGCCGCGCCGGCGTGGCGCCCAACGCCGCCTACCGCCACTTTGCCGGCCGGGATGCGCTGCTGCAGGCGGTGCGCGCCGCCGCCCTGTCGGCCGTGGCTGCCGCGATGGAGGCCGA
>CBFGNA010000401.1:0-3041 GCA_965650045.1 uncultured Polaromonas sp. | reverse complement strand
TCGTCGGGCTGATCAACCATGCCGGCGGCAAGGCGGTGGGCTTGACGGGGCGTGACGGTGGCCTGATTCGCGCTCAGAAGCTGAAGATGATCGACAAGGACGATCCGGCGAAAGAACACGACATCGGTTTTGTCGGCGACATCCTTGGCATCGACCCCAGCGTGGTCAAGGCGCTGCAGGACGACGCCTTTATCCCGGTGATCAGCCCCATCGGATTTGGCGAGCAGAACGAGAGTTACAACATCAACGCCGACGTGGTGGCCGGCAAACTCGCCACGGTGCTCAAGGCGGAAAAACTGGTGTTGCTGACCAACACGCCAGGCGTGCTGAACAAGGCTGGCGAGTTGCTGACCGACCTGAGCGCCCGCGAGATCGACGAGCTGTTTGCCGACGGCACCATCTCGGGCGGCATGTTGCCCAAGATCGAGGGCGCACTCGATGCCGCCAAAAGCGGTGTGAACTCGGTGCACATCATCGACGGCCGGGTGCCACATGCCATGTTGCTGGAGATTCTGACGGATCAGGCCTACGGCACCATGATCCGCAGTCACTGAAAACGCGCCCATGAAGCTACTGCGCGTCTGCCATGCGTTGTTGCGCGGTGCTCGCAATCCTCATGTGCGTCAAGCACATTCCGGTTGCTGCGCTCCGGGCGCCTAGCCTGACAGCCGCTCGCTACGCTTCCTGGACGCGTTTCCCAACGTTGGTAACGCTTTATGAGATTGCTCCTCGTTGAAGACGACGTCATGCTGGCCAGCGGCATCAAGCTGGGGCTCAGCGACGCCGGTTATGCGGTGGACTGGGTCGGCAGTGCCGAGCGCGCCGAAGAAGTCCTGCTTGCTGAAAGTTTTGACGCCGCCATCATCGACATCGGCCTGCCGCGCACCGACGGGCTGGAACTGACGCGGCGCCTGCGTGGCCGCGGCCTGGCGATGCCGGTGCTGATCCTGACCGCGCGGGACGCGCTGCAAGACCGGGTGCAGGGGCTGGACCTGGGCGCCGACGACTACATGGTCAAGCCCTTCGAGCTGCCCGAACTGCTGGCCCGCCTGCGTGCGCTGCTGCGCCGCTCCCAGGCCGCGACCAGCGCGATCCTGAGTTTCGGCAGCCTGGAGCTGGATTCTGCGAACCGCCAGGCGCGCGCCAACGGCCAGCTGATCGAGCTCGGCCCGCGCGAATGGACGGTGATGGAATACCTGCTGGTGCACGCGCCCAAGCCCGCCAGCAAGGAAAAACTGCTGGCCGCGCTGACCGGCTGGGACAAGGAAATCACCCCCAACGCCATCGAGGTGTATATCTCCCGCCTGCGGGGCAAGCTGGAGCCGCACGGCGTCGCCTTGCGGTCCATCCGCGGCTTTGGTTATCGCCTGGAACTGGTAGAGGCGGCGCCCCCGGCCGCCTGAGCTGCCAAACACCGTACTGAGCGCCATGAGCCCGCCCCCCGGCGCTTCCGCAGACCGACTGGCGCCCGCCGCCGCGACCCTGCCGGCGGCGATGAAGTCCGGCCTGCAGCGCCGGCTGTTGCTGCTCCTGCTGCTGCCGCTGAGCCTGTTTGCGCTGGTCAGCATTTACTTCGATTACCAGGCCGCTGGCAACGCCGCCGTGCAGCAGGACCAGCAGCTTTTGCGCCTGATCCCGCTGCTGGCCGATTCGGTGCTGGCGCCGGGCGCGCCGGGTGCCGCACCGCTGATGCTGCTGGCACCGCCGCTCGAAGAATTCATGAAGGCCAACAACGGCTTCGCCGGTTTCCGTGTGTCGGGCCTGGATGGCAGCCTGCTGGCGGGCGAGAACTGGATCAGCGTGGTGGTACCCGCCACCCGCGAGCCCGAGCTGCACAGCATGGAAGAAAACGGGGTGACCTACCGCATCGCTGTGCAGCGTGTGCGCACCGGGGCGGGGGAGCTGATCCTGCAACTGGCCGACGGCTCCGATGCGCGCCAGCAGTGGGTGCGTTCCGTGGCTTTCAAGGTGCTGCTGCCCAACCTGGTGCTGGTGCTGGCCGCCGGCCTCGCCGTCAGTTGGGCGGTCACGCGCGCGCTCCGGCCGCTGCTGGCGCTGAAGGACGCGGTCGAACGCCGTTCACCCCGTGATCTCAGCGCCATCGACCCGCGCAGCACGCCGGCCGAAGTCCAGCCACTGGTGGCTTCCCTGAACCGGCTGTTTGCGCTGGTCAACGACCAGGCCGAAGGCCAGCGCCGCTTCGTGGCCGATGCCGCGCACCAGTTGCGCACGCCGCTGGCCGGCCTGCAGGCGCAGGTGGAAGCCTGGGCGCAGGCGGCGGGCGCGCCGGGGGCGGGCGGGCAGCTGACGCTGTCGGCGGAAAAGATCACGGCGCTGCGCAGCGCGACCCGGCGCACCTCCCAGCTGGCCAACCAGTTGCTGGCCTTGTCGCGCGCCGACGCCTCCAGCATGGCCCACCAGCCGCGGCAGCGCGTGGACCTCAAGGAAGTATGCGAGTCGGTGCTGGCCCTGCACCTGGATGCGGCCAGCGCGAAAAACATCGATCTCGGACTGGACGCCGGTTTTGCGCAGGCCGACGGGCATGAATGGATGCTGCGCGAACTGGTTGGCAATCTGGTGGACAACGCGGTGAAGTACACCCCGCCCGGGGGTACGGTCACCCTGCGCTGTGGCCAGCGTGACGCCGGTGGCGCGGGGCGCGCCCAGGTCTTTCTGGAGGTGGAAGACGACGGGCCCGGCATTCCCGCTGCGGAACGGGCCCGCGCGCTGGAGCGCTTTTACCGGGTGCAAGGCACGGGCGGCGAGGGCAACGGCCTCGGCCTGGCGATTGCCGACGAAATTGCGCGCGTGCACGGTGCCCTGCTTGTCCTGGAGGCGGCAGGCGCCGCCGGGGGCTTGCGCGCGCGCCTGCAAATGCCGGCGCGGCTGGAGGACACCGCCTGAATGGGGCAGTCCAGCGGCTTCAGGGTTCGGGTCAACCCTTTGCCGGGCAGGCCGGATGTCCCTGTGGGCTGTGAGAGAATCCGGTCAGTCTTTAGCTTTTGAAACATCTCTTACAACGCGCCCTATGTCCGAGTTCG
>CBFGNA010000400.1:0-3041 GCA_965650045.1 uncultured Polaromonas sp. | reverse complement strand
CGCCATTTTTGCGCTGATGTTCACACCGCTGTTCGCGCGCCTGCTCAGGGCCATGCCCAACCGCCGCACGCTGGCTGCGCTGGCCACGCTAAGCATCATCCTGGTGGCGGTGATTCTGCCCCTGGGTCTGATCGTCGCCTCGCTGGTGCAGGAAGCGTCGGCGCTGTACCAGCGCATGCAGTCCGGCGAGTTCAGCGTCAGCAGCTACTTCCAGCAGGTGTACGGTGCCTTGCCGGCCTGGGTCACGGGTTTGCTGGACCGATTTGGCCTGAGCAACACCAGCGTCATCCTGGAGCGGGTCTCGGCCAGCATTTCCAGGGGCAGCCAGTTCCTGGCCACCCAGGCGCTGAACATCGGGCAGAACGCCTTTGACTTCGTCGTCAGCTTCTTCGTCATGCTGTACATCCTGTTTTTCCTGCTGCGCGATGGCGGCGCGCTGGCCAGGCGCATCCGGGACGCGGTGCCGCTGGAGTCGGGCATCAAGCGCGAGTTGTCGGGCAAGTTCGTCACCGTGATCCGCGCCACCGTCAAGGGCAATGTGGTGGTGGCGATGTTGCAGGGTGCGCTTGGGGGGCTGATTTTCTGGATGCTGGGCATTCACGCGCCGGTGCTCTGGGGCACGTTGATGGCCTTTCTGTCGCTGTTGCCGGCTGTCGGCGCGGCACTGGTCTGGGGCCCGGTGGCGATTTATTACCTGGTCACCGGCGACCTCGGCAAGGGCCTGGTGCTCACGGCTTTTGGCGTGCTGGTGATTGGCCTGGTGGACAACATCCTGCGCCCCTTGCTGGTCGGCAAGGACACCAAGATGCCCGACTACGTGGTGCTGGTCTCCACGCTCGGTGGCATGGCAATTTTTGGTCTGAATGGGTTCGTGATCGGGCCGGTGGTGGCGGCGATGTTCATGGCGGCCTGGGACCTGTTTGCCAAGGCGCGCGCGGAGGCCGGGCAGGCTGCCGCACTTCCGCCGCCACCCCTTGCCGAGGCGCCAGCGCCGGCAGACCCGAGCAAACACGTCTAGGGCTTGTTTCTATTTTTTAGACAAACCCGGCCCCAGCCCCCGTCCAGCAAGGTTAAGCAGCTCCGAATTTTATAGCATGGCGACGAGGCGCACGCAGTATGCGCCTGCACGATCAGGCGCCGGCTGGCGACAAGTGTTCGTGCCATGGGCGCGCGTGCCCGCGGGTAGGAGGTCTCCCACCTGCGCTGGGGCGGCCCACCTATACATGCACCGTGCTGCGGCACGCATGCTGGATGGCTCTCATCACCTGAGCAAGCATGTATATCTCTGCGAACGAATGGCTTTCACGTCCCCCGGCTGCGCCGCCCGGCCCTGCTGCGCTGGAGGTTCCTGGCGGTACGCTGGCCCGTTTTTACCGCCGGCTGCTGGATAAGGACAGCACGGGTGAATTGGCCACCGAGGCCGCTTTGTTCCTGGACGGGCAGCTCGCCGACGCCGCGCGCCTGCCCTGCGACCTGCCCGACACCCCCGATGAACTTGAAGCCTGGATGCATGCGGGTGCGCAGCGCGCGACGGCAGCTTACAGCCAGTATCTGGAAGAGCGCCAGGCTGGCGCCCCGCGCCGCTACTTCAGCAACCGCGCCCACGCCTTGTATTTCCTGCGGGCGGTTGCCCCCACCAAGCTGGTGGATGGCGCATGGCTGTACGGCCTGCTCAGGCACTGGCGCAATCCGCGTTTTTCGGATCTGCTGCGCACTTATGTGGAGGAGCTTGGCGACGGTGCCGCCGACAAGAACCATGTGGTGATTTACCGCGCGTTGATGGCGCGTTACGGGCTCGATTCACTCGATGGTCTTGACGACGGCCTGTATGCCCAGGGCGTGATCCAGCTCGCGCTGGCCTGCGCCGCCGAGGACTATCTGCCGGAGGTGATTGGTTTTAACCTCGGCTACGAACAGCTGCCGCTGCATCTGCTGATCACCGCCTATGAGCTCAATGAGCTGGGGCTGGACCCGTATTACTTCACGCTGCATGTGACCGTCGATAACGCCGACACCGGTCACGCCAGGCGCGCCGTGCAGGCCGTCTTCGACAACCTGCCGCGGCTGGGGGATGCCAATGACTTCTGGCGCCGGGTCCGGCGGGGTTACCAGCTCAGCAATGCCGGCACCGGCAGCACCGATGTGATCAAGAGCTTCGATATCGAGCAGGAAGTGGTGCGTATCTTTTCGCGCAAAAGTGCCACCGGCCACGGCGCGCATTCTGACTATTGCCGGGTTGCCGGGCGCAACATCAATGACTGGCTGGCGCGCGAAGAAGATGTTCCGGAGTTTCTCGCTGCCTTGCAAAAAGCCGGCTGGATCAAGCGCGGCGCGCCGGTGGCAGAAAGCCGCTTCTGGGCTTTGCTGCAAGGCCCGCGTGCCGAGATGTTTGGTGTGTTCAGCCCGTATGAGCTGCAGCTCATTCACGACTGGATACGCGGCGAGGCCAGCCACGACGGCCGCGCTTACACCGAGGCGGCGGGTGAAGCAGCGCCTGCACGCCGGCCCAGCTTTCGCGTGGCGGCCCGGCTTTCAGCCACCCGCGGGGCGTCCAGCTTTGATGCAGTGAGTGCGGAAGACCTGCTGGATGTGGACAAGCAGGCGCTCGATCAGCAACTCGCCAGTGCCGACGAAGCCGGGCAGGCCAGGCTGCTGGTCCAGGCGATGGCACCCAGCCAGCACTGGACACCTGCGGGATTGTTGGCAACACGTCTGTTCATGCAGCGCGTCAGTTTGACCTGAAACATTTCGCTCAAAAATCCGGCGGCCTTGCTGAATGGCCGCTTGTTCGCTTGCGCGGGTGGACGCTGCAGACCCACGCGAGGATTCAAATCGCATTGGGCCTCGATGAGCTTGTTAAAAGCAGAGTTTCAAGGCTTTGAGCTGGCTTCAGGGTGTCGGTGTTCATCGCACCCAACTGCTGCGACCTGCATCGTTCCTGAATTGCCATGTACACTGTAAATAACCACATACTTTGCAGCATGACGTCCTTCAACCTCGCCCAAAAGCGACCCATCGGCATTGACTTGTTTGCAGGGGCG
>CBFGNA010000399.1:0-3050 GCA_965650045.1 uncultured Polaromonas sp. | reverse complement strand
GTGGGGACCAATAACGTACACGTACGGGCTAATAAGCCACGCAGGCGATATCAAACAAGGCGTCCTGAAAGCTGCCATCGCGCACCGCCTCCCACTTGCGCGGCACCGGGTCTTCAAAAATGACCTGCCCCATGGCCATCCGCTCCGACAGCAGTGCCACCGACAGCAGGCGCACCCGCCGGTTCCTGCAGTCGAATTCGCTGTGGCTCAAACGTGAAAAATAGCCTTTTTCGTCGGTGATCTGCACCAGCTGGTAGTCCATCAGCCACCACATCCGCACCACGCCGCCCTTGCCCCGCAAGGTGTCGCGGTCGATGTAGGTGATGACCATTTCATCGACCATCACCGGCGTCCACTGGGCAGCGGCGCCTGCGCTGAGAAAGGTGATGGCGAGGAAGACGAACAGGCGTTTCATGGTGACGGATCACAAAGCTTGCGTCATCATAGTGCGGACCGGCACGCCGGCGCACGGAGGGCCCCGCTTCCGGCGGGGGTGATAATCCGAAAAACAGCTGCCACCCATCGAAGGAAGCCAGAAGATGCAAGTGCATGACAAGGACGTTTACACGCTCACGACCCGGGGCCAGGAAGAACTGCGCAGCGGCGCCACGTCGCTGAGCCCGGCCGAAATCGAACTGCTGGTCAGGATAGACGGCTCCCAGACCTTGAGCCAGTTGCGGGCCGGCATGACGCCCGCCGCCAGCGGCGTCTTCACGGCGGCTTTCATGGCGCTGCAGGACAAAAAGCTGGTCATGCTGGCGGAAGTGGACCCGTTCACCGAGCAGTTCAACGCCAGAATGAGTGATTTTGCGATCACGCAGGCCGAACAGGAGGCCGACTCGGGCGCCGCGTCCCTCAAGAAGGCCGGTTACTACGTGAGGATCGCCAGGCCGCGCGGCCCGGCCAAGCCCCGTGAACCGGGCCAGGCGCGGTCGGCCATCGTGGTGGACGACGAACCCATGCTCGCCAAGTTCATCCAGAGCTACCTGATCTTCGAAGGTTTCAAGGTGCGGGTCGCGAGCAACCGGGAAGAGGTGGTGACCGAGCTGCGCAAGCAGCCCGCGCCAGACCTGATCCTGCTCGACGTGGTGCTGCCGGATGCCGACGGGTTCGACATCCTGCTGCGCCTGCGCCAGCACCCCGTGCTGAAGGATGTACCGGTCATCATGCTGACCGGCAAGGCCACGCGCGAAGCTGTGCTCAAGGGGCTGGCCGCCGGTGCCGACGGGTATGTCACCAAGCCCTTCGAGGCAGACGCCCTGATGCATGTAGTGCGCACCGTGCTCGGGATGCCGCCGGAGCCAGAAAGCCCCGGCCTCTCGCTGCTCTGAGGACAGGCAACGCCCTGTGTTTCAGTGGCGAAACCGCTCGAAACACGCGTCCAGCTGGTCGATGTAACGGCGCTTGGCCGCCATGTCGATAAAACTCGCCTCGAAACTGTTGCGGGCCAGCGTGTAGGCGTGCTGCGCGTTCATGCCGACCGCCGCAAAGGTCTGCAGGAAGTTGTCATTCATGTAGCCGCCGAAATAAGCCGGGTCGTCCGAGTTGATGGTGACGGCCAGCCCGGCTTCCAGAAGTTCACGCAGCTTGTGCTGCGCCAGATCGGGAACCACGCACAGCTTGAGGTTGGACAGCGGGCACACCGTCAGCGCGATGCGGTCCTGCGCCAGCCGCTGCATCAGCGCCATGTCGTGGATGGCCTGCACCCCGTGGTCGATGCGTTCAACTTTGAGCACATCCAGTGCAGTCCAGATGTAAGCCGGCGGGCCTTCTTCCCCGGCGTGCGCGACCAGGTGCAGGCCCAGTTCGCGGCAACGCGCGAACACCCGCGCAAACTTTTCAGGCGGGTTGCCTACCTCGCCCGAGTCCAGGCCGACGCCAATGATTTTGTCGCGCCAGGGCAGCGCCTGTTCCAGCGTCTCGAAGGCTTCTTGCTCGCTGAGGTGGCGCAGAAAACACATGATCAGCGACGCGCTCACGCCCAGATTTTTTTCAGCATCCACGCAGGCGCGGTGCAGGCCCTGGACGACGGTTTCCATGGACACGCCGCGCGCCGTGTGGGTCTGCGGGTCAAAAAACAGCTCGGCATGCACCACCTTGTCGGCAGCAGCTTTCACAAAATACGCCCACGCCATGTCGTAAAAATCCTGCTCGTGGATCAGCACGCTGGCACCGGCGTAATAGATGTCCAGAAAACTCTGCAAGTCGGTGAACGCATAGGCGCTGCGCAGCGCTTCGACGCTGGCATAGGGCAGCTTGATGCCGTTGCGCCGGGCCAACGCAAAAATCAGCGCCGGCTCCAGGGAACCCTCAATGTGAATATGCAGCTCGGCCTTGGGCATGGCCTGCAGCAAGGCCGGCAGGCGCCCGGCGGGAATGTCGGGAACAATGTTCATGTCGCCTCCAGAAAAGAGCCTCCAGAAAAGAAAAAGGCCGCCCGCAGGCAGCCTGTCATGTGCGGCCTGCGGCCGGCACTCAGTTGCCCGGAACCTTGCCTTCCACGCCCTTGACGTAGGACTTCAGGCCGCCCAGAAACTTGTCATCGGCCACGGCATCCTTGGCCACCAGTTCCTTGCCGGTGTTGTCCATGATCGGACCTTTCCAGATGGAGAAGCTGCCGTCTTTCAGGCCGGCCTTGATCTCGTCGATGCGCTTTTTCGTTTCATCCGGCACGTCGGCCGCGATGGACACCAGATCGATGGCACCTTCCTTCACACCCCACCAGCTCTGGCCCGTGGACCAGGTGCCGTCCAGCACGTCCTTGACGGCCTTGATGTAGTACGGACCCCAGTTGATCACCGCAGAACCGAGGTGGGCTTTCGGGCCGTAAGACGTCATGTCCGAATCCCAGCCAAAGGCGCGCTTGTTCATTTTTTCGGCGGTCTGCAGCACGGCCGACGAATCGGTGTTCTGGAACAGCACGTCGGCGCCGCCGTTGATCAGCGCGGTGGCCGCTTCGGTTTCTTTCGGCGGGTTGAACCATTCGTTGACCCAGACCACCTTGGTCTTGACCTTGGGGTTGACCGACTGCGCACCCAGCGTGAAGCTGT
>CBFGNA010000398.1:0-3051 GCA_965650045.1 uncultured Polaromonas sp. | reverse complement strand
GGCCCAGTCCACGTCGCCATCGGTGTCCGGCAGGCTGCGCGCGAGCAGCGAGTGCTGCCGCAGCAGCGCATAAAACTCACCGGTCATGAAGGTCGAAAAATGGTCTATCCTGCCGTTGCGCACCGTCACCCATTTGCTGTGGGTGCCGGGCAGCACCAGCAAGGCGTCTTTCATGTCCAGCAATTGCAGCGCGCCCAAGACCTGGGTTTCCTCGCCGCGCATGACATCTGCCACGCCATCCCGCTCACAGCTGAGGCCTGGCACGATGGCGACGCGGCCGGCCTTGATCCATGCCAGCTGCGAGGCGACTTCGTCAAAGCCCGCCGGACAGGCGCAGTAAGGCGCTTCCAGCCAGCCCTGTTTGCTGCCTGCCATGCCGGATATCAGGCAAAAAGTGCCTGCAGCCCCCATCCAGTGGGCAAAGCATGCTTCAAAAACAGTAGCAAAGTCACCGGGCGCCACAGTCAGGATGCCGCGCGGGAAAGAACGCTCCTTGAGTACCCGGCCGTGCTTGTCCAGCAGCGCGCCGCGCAATGATGAGGTGCCCCAGTCCACCGCCAGCAGTTGCTGCATGGGTTGGCCGGCTTCAGCTTGCGCGGGAAGGTTCAATGATTGTCCCGGGGCACGAACGATCCGCGTTTACCGACCAGAAAGTCGAGGTCCACGCCCTGGTCGGCCTGCAGCACATGGTCCACATACAGCTTCCAGTAGCCCGAGGACAGTGGCGGCGGCGGTGCCTTCCACAGGTTCAGGCGACGCGCCAGTTCTTCATCGCTGATCAGCAGCTGCAGGCGGCGCTCGGGCACATTGAGCTCGATCATGTCGCCGTTCTGGACAATCGCCAGCGGGCCGCCGGCCGCAGCCTCAGGTGCGGTGTGCAGCACCACCGTGCCATAGGCGGTGCCGCTCATGCGCGCATCGCTGATGCGGACCATGTCGGTGATGCCCTTCCTGAGCACCTTGGGCGGCAGCGGCATGTTGCCGACCTCGGCCATGCCGGGGTAACCCTTGGGGCCACAGTTTTTCAGCACCATCACGCAGGTTTCATCGATGTCCAGGCTGTCGTCGTCGATGCGGGCGTGAAAGTCCTCGATGTCTTCAAACACCACGGCGCGGCCGGTGTGGACCATCAGCGCCGGTGTGGCGGCGCTGGGCTTGATGACGGCGCCGCGCGGCGAGAGGTTGCCGCGCAGCACCGCGATGCCGGCCTTGTCCTTGAAGGGTGTGGCCAGGGGCTGGATCACCTCGGTGTTGTAGTTCTCGGCATCGGCGATGTTCTCACCAATCGTCTTGCCATTGGCCGTGATGGCACTGGTATGCAGGTGCTGCGCGATTTCCTTCATGACCACCGGCAGGCCGCCGGCGTAGCAAAAGTCCTCCATGAGAAATTTGCCGGAAGGCTGCAGGTTGACCAGGCAGGGCAGCTCACTGGCGAGCCGGTCGAAATCGTCCACCGTGAGCTTGACGCCGATGCGCCCGGCAATCGCGATCAGGTGGATCACGGCGTTGGTGGAGCCGCCGATGGCGGCCAGGGTCTTGATCGCGTTTTCAAAGGCTTCACGCGTGAGGATTTTCGAGAGCGTCAGGTCTTCGTGGACCATCTCGACCGCGCGGCGCCCGGCCATGCGTGCCAGCACATTGCGCCGGCCATCAACCGCGGGGTAGGCGGCATTGCCGGGCAGGCCGATGCCCAGCGCTTCGACCATGCTGGCCATGGTGGAAGCCGTACCCATGGTCATGCAGTGGCCGTGGCTGCGGTGCATGCAGCTTTCGGCTTCAAAAAAATCCTGCAGCTTGAGCGTGCCGGCGCGCACCTGCTCGCTCATGCTCCAGACGCCGGTGCCGGAGCCGAGTTCCTGGCCGCGCCACTTGCCGCTGAGCATGGGGCCGCCGCTGACGCCGACGGTCGGCAGATCGACGCTCGATGCCCCCATGACCAGTGAAGGCGTGGTCTTGTCGCAGCCCATCAGCAGCACCACGCCGTCGATCGGGTTGCCGCGAATGCTTTCCTCCACATCCATGCTGGCCAGGTTGCGGTACAGCATGGCGGTCGGGCGCAGCAGGGTTTCACCCAGCGACATCACCGGAAACTCAAGCGGGAAGCCGCCGGCTTCGTACACGCCGATCTTCACCTGCTCGGCGATGGTGCGGAAGTGGCTGTTGCAGGGCGTGAGTTCGCTGAAGGTGTTGCAGATGCCGATGACGGGCCGGCCGTCGAACTGGTCGTGCGGCACACCTTTGCCCTTGACCCAGCTGCGGTAGGCAAAGCCGTCGCGGTCCTGGCGGCCAAACCACTGCTGGCTGCGTAATTCGGAAGGTTTCTTTTTGGGACGGGTGGGGTCGGTCATAGGGTAAATCCGGAAGTGTTAAACGTATTATCGTCATACCATTGCGGCCGTTTCCTCAGTGAAAACCATGATTAAAAACGTCCACGGAAATACAGTTGATCACCTCGGCGAAGCCATCGTCGCAGGGCGTTACGCCGTGGGTTCGTCGATTCCCCCGGAGCCTGTGCTGTGCCGGGAGCTGGGGGTCAGCCGTACCGTGGTGCGCGAGGCCGTGAAGTCGCTGATTGCCAAGGGGCTGATCACCACCGGGCCCAAGGTGGGCACCCGCGTGTTGTCCGAGGACCACTGGAACTGGTTCGACCCCGACGTCATCATCTGGCAATCGAAGGTGGGGCTGACGCCCGAGTTTTTGCGCGACCTGCAGGACTTGCGGCGCGTGGTTGAGCCTGCTGCGATGCGGCTGGCCGCCGAACGCGCCACCGCCCAGGACATTGCAGAGGTCGAATCCGCCTATGCCGGCATGAAACACGCGGTGGAAGAGGGCGGCGACTACGTGACCCATGACCTGCGCTTTCACCAGGGCCTGCTGCGCGCCAGCCGCAACCGCATGCTGGTGCAGATGAGCAAGGTGCTGGGCGCGCTGTTGCGCACCAGCTTTGAAATTTCCACCCGCCGCAAGGACGGACCGGTGCACTCGCTGCCGCTGCATCGCGCGGTGCTTGATGCAGTGATCGCCCACCAGCCCGACGAAGCGGAGACCGCC
>CBFGNA010000397.1:0-3057 GCA_965650045.1 uncultured Polaromonas sp. | reverse complement strand
GAGCATACGTGGTGACCGCAGTCCACGCAAACCATGATTTGTCACAGATCTGTGCCAAAAACGAATTCCGAAACCTGATTCCAGGGGACAGACATGCGACGCAACATTCCTTCTACCACGGCATTGGCGCTGTTCGAATCCGCTGCGCGCCACCAGAGTTTCACCCAGGCCGCCGAGGAACATTCGGTCACGCAAAGCGCGGTGTGCCGGCAGATCGCCGGGCTGGAAGATTTCCTCAGCGTCAAGCTGTTTAGGCGCACCAAACGCGGCGTGTTGCTGACCGAAGCCGGCGCCAGCTATGCGCGCAATGTGCGCTCGCGGCTCGACGATGTGGAGCGCGACACCCTGGACATGATGGCCCGCGGCGGCGCCGGTGGTGCGCTCGAACTCGGTGTGGTGCCGACTTTTGCCGCGCGCTGGCTGGTGCCAAGGCTGGCGCGTTTTCACAAGTTGCATCCCGACATCACGGTGCACCTGTCCTCGCGCACCCGGCCTTTCCTGTTTGCCGATACCGCGCTCGACGCGGCGATTTGCGCGGTCGAGTCCGGCTGGCCCGGCACCGAGTCCTGCCTGCTGATGGATGAAAGCATCGTCGCCGTGGGAAGCCCGGCGCTGGTCAAAACGAAGCGCACGCTCAAGGTTGCCGACCTGGACGGGCTGCCGCTGCTGCAGATGAGCACTAGGCCCTATGCCTGGCGCCAGTGGTTCGCGTCGCTGGGGCTGTCGGTGGAGGGCGATCTGGCCGGTGCGCGCATGGAGCTGTTTTCCATCACCACCGAAGCCGCCATCCACGGCCAGGGCCTGGCCTTGATCCCGCGCTTTCTGATTGAGGACGACCTGAAACAGGGGCGGCTGGTCGAACTGGTGAAGCATGACTTTGTCAGCGACCGGCGGTATTACTTCATCTACCCCGAGCAGAAGTCCGACAACACGGTGCTTGCGCTGTTTCGCGCCTGGCTGGAAGAAGAGGCGGCGCTGTACCGTGCTGCCCAGCCCGGAACTCCGGGCTAGCGGAGTGGAGTGGGGGGTGAAACTACTGCCGAGAGCGCACTACAGCCTGAGTGTGATGGAGCGAGTCCGTAGATTTATGAATCAAATCGCCCTCTAGTCCATATCCAGAAAGCGCCGACAGCTATCAAATAAATAGCAAATTACATATTCCGCCGGTACTGCCCCCCAACCTCGAACAGCGCATTCGTGATTTGCCCCAGTGAGCAAACGCGCACAGCGTCCATCAGCACTTCAAACACATTGGCGTTCTCTATCACCGCCTGCTGGAGGCGCTTGAGCATGGCCGGCGATTCGGCGGCGTGGCGGGTGTGGAATTCTTCCAGCCGCTTGAGCTGGTTCTGCTTTTCTTCGTCGGTGGAGCGCGCCAGCTCCAGCTTGTCCTGCACGGCGTCGCCCTGCGGGTTGCGGAAGGTGTTGACGCCGATGATGGGCAGCTCACCGGTGTGTTTGAGCATCTCGTAATGCATGGACTCGTCCTGGATGCGGCCGCGCTGGTAGCCGGTTTCCATCGCGCCCAGCACGCCGCCGCGTTCGGCGATGCGCTCAAATTCCAGCAGCACGGCTTCTTCGAGCAGCTCGGTCAGCTCCTCGATGATGAAGGCGCCCTGTGACGGGTTTTCGTTTTTTGCCAGGCCCCACTCGCGGTTGATGATGAGCTGGATCGCCATGGCGCGGCGCACCGATTCCTCGGTCGGCGTGGTGATGGCTTCGTCGAACGCATTGGTGTGCAGTGAGTTGCAGTTGTCGTAAATCGCAATCAGCGCCTGCAAGGTGGTGCGGATGTCGTTGAACTGGATCTCCTGCGCATGCAGGCTGCGGCCCGAGGTCTGGATGTGGTACTTGAGCTTCTGGCTGCGCTCGTTGGCGCCGTATTTTTCCTTCATGGCCACGGCCCAGATGCGGCGCGCCACGCGTCCCATCACGGTGTATTCGGGGTCCATGCCGTTGGAAAAGAAAAAACTCAGATTCGGTGCGAAGTCGTCGATATGCATGCCGCGCGCGAGATACGCTTCGACAAAAGTAAAACCGTTGGACAGCGTGAAGGCCAGCTGCGAGATCGGGTTGGCGCCGGCCTCGGCGATGTGGTAGCCGCTGATGGAGACACTGTAGAAGTTGCGCACCTTGTGGTGCACAAAGTACTGGGCGATGTCGCCCATGACCTTGAGACTGAACTCGGTCGAAAAAATGCAGGTGTTCTGGCCCTGGTCTTCTTTCAGGATGTCGGCCTGCACCGTGCCGCGTACGTTTTCCTGCACCCACTCACGGATTTTTTCGGTCTCGGTAGCGGTGGGGTCGCGGCCATTGTCCTTTTTGAACTTGTCGAGGTTCTGGTCGATGGCGGTGTTCATGAACATCGCCAGAATCGTCGGCGCCGGGCCGTTGATCGTCATGCTGACCGACGTGCTCGGGTTGCACAAATCAAAGCCGTCGTACAGCACCTTCATGTCGTCCAGCGTCGCAATCGACACGCCCGAGTTGCCGACCTTGCCGTAGATGTCGGGCCGCAGCGCCGGGTCGTTGCCGTACAGGGTGACCGAATCAAACGCGGTGGACAGGCGTTTGGCCGCCATGCCTTCGGACAGCAGCTTGAAGCGCGTGTTGGTGCGGAAAGCGTCGCCCTCGCCGGCAAACATGCGCGTCGGGTCCTCGCCCTCGCGCTTGAAGGCAAAGGTGCCCGCGGTGTAGGGGTAGCTGCCGGGCACGTTGTCCAGCATCAGCCACTTGAGGATTTCGCCGTGGTCTTCGTATGGCGGCAGCGCCACCTTGCGGATGGTCGTGCCAGACAGCGACTTTGTTGTGAGTGCCGTGCGGATTTCCTTGTCGCGAATTTTGACGACGTATTCATCGCCGGCGTAGGCGGCCTGCATGTCGGGCCACTGCGCCAGCAAGGCGCGGGCATCGGCGTCCATGCGCGCCTTGCGGTGGCCGGCCAGGTCCAGCGCCGCTTCGGCCGCCGGGGCGCGGCCCGGCTTGTCGATCTTGAGCATGGCGGGGGCCTTTGTTGTTAGATGTCTACTGCGTGTTGGAACCACCAGTCAGCGCCGC
>CBFGNA010000396.1:0-3060 GCA_965650045.1 uncultured Polaromonas sp. | reverse complement strand
CAGCAGCATGTCCAGGCTAGGCGCAAGCACCGCCAGCACACTGCCGATGGAGCAGGCCAGCGTGCCGAAGGTGACCAGGCCGAACTTGCCAAAGCGGTCCCCCAGCGGGCCATAAACCAGTTGTGCCAGACCGTAGACCACGGCAAACACCGACACCACCTGCGCGGCCTGCGTCAGGCTGACCGAAAAGGTGCGTGACAGCTCGGGCAGCATGGCGTCGCAGATGCGCTGCACCGCCATGCTGGAAAACGTGGCAAAAGACAGCAGCAGGATGGATCGGCGCGTGGCCGCAGGCAAGGTGGCAGAGCCGGTGGTCATGGGGGAAGGATCAGCAAGTCAGCGGGAGCACAGGCGCAAGCGGCCAGCGACGGGCCATTGTAGGCAGGCCGCCCCCTTCGCGCTGCGCCCTGACGGCGCCCCGCCGGCTCCGCGCCAACTCAGGGCCGGCCAGCGCCGCCGGGCAGGTTGTACTCGCGGAGGATGGGGATGCCGCCGCCACTGCTCCCGGTGCTTCTGTCCTGCGGTGTCACCGGCCGGCTGGGTACGGCGCCCTGCGGCGCGGCCGAGCCGTAGGCGGGAGCGGGGGCGGGCTGCGGCGGGATCACCACACCAGGCGGCAGACCGGCCTGCGGAACCGGCTGGGCAGGCGGCACCTGCACCTGCGGCGGCTGGTAACCGGGAACGGGGCTGCCGTCCGGCGTGGTCATGGGCTGCGCGGGCGGTGTCACCTGGCCACCCGAGGGAAACAGGCTGTTGAACCAATCATTCACCGGGCTGCTTGGTTCCGGCTCGGGCGCGGGGGCGCTGGAGTTCTTGGGCACATCAAAACGCGCCTGGGCATCGACCACCTTGCTTCGCAGCGAAGCCGCAAAAAAGTCACCGACGATGGGCAGCGCACTGTGCGCGCCCTGCCCCCAATAGTCACTGAGCGTGATGCGGTTGTCGTTGAAGCCGACCCAGGCGCCGGCCACCAGTTGCGGGTGCATCAATATGAACCAGCCATCGGTGTTGTCTTGCGTGGTGCCGGTCTTGCCGGCGACATCGGCCTGGATGCCGTAGCGGCTGCGGATGCCGGTGCCGGTGCCCGCATCAATCACGCCACGCATCACGTCCACCAGCGTCTGCGCCGTGGACACCTGCATGGCCTGCTCGGGCGGCTTGACGCGGTAAGTTTCCAGCACCTTGCCGCTGCGGTCTTCCACACTGGTCACCACAATCGGCTCGATGTAGGCGCCCTTGTTGGCAATGGTGGCGTAACCGGCGACCATTTCCTTGAGCGTCACCGGGCTGGTGCCCAGCGCCAGCGACATCACCTCTTCCAGCTTGCTCTGGCGCACGCCGGCGGCCCGGGCCAGCGCGGCAACCTTGGCCGGGCCGACGCTTTGCATCACTTGTGCGGTGATGGTGTTCTTGGAATACATCAGCCCTTCACGCAAGGTCATGGGGGCGTAGCTGGGCCCGCCGCCGTCGGTCGGCCGCCAGACCTGGTTGCCGCCCAGCGGGATTTCCACCGCGTCGTCCATGTAGGTGTCGGTCGGTTTGGCGCCGTTTTCGAAGGCCGCGCCGTACACAAAAGGCTTGAAGGTGGAGCCGGCCTGACGGCGCGCCTGCTGCACGTGGTCGAACGGGTCTTTGGCAAAGTCGCGGCTGCCGACCCAGGCCTTGACCTCACCATTGGATGGGTCCATCGCCAGGAAGCCGGCCTGCAGCCGCGTCTTGTCCTGGCGCAAGGCCAGCATGAAAGCCGTATCGGCCTGCAGGCGCTTGAGGATGGCGTCGTCGGCTTCGCCCTGCTCCTTTGCCGTCTTGTACTCGGGCGTTTCGCGCACCAGGGTGCGCACCAGATCCTTTTTGCCGGCCCAGGCGCGCGGTCCCCATTCGTTGTTGGCCACGCCCTGCAGCCGGTCGGCCTGGCGCGTGATCGCCTCGTTGGCCAGCTTCTGAAGCCGTGAATCAATGGTGGTGCGTATCACCAGTCCATCGGCATAAATGTTGTAGTCGTGGCGGTCGGCCCAGTCGATCAGCCAGCGGCGCAGATACTGCGTCAGGTGCGGCGCGGCGCCCAGCGGCTCGGTCTGGCGCTCGAAGTCGACCTTGAGCGGACGCTTCTTAAGCGCTTCAAAGCGCTTGGCGTCCAGCTTGTTGTGTTTGACCATCTGGCCGAGCACGATGTTGCGCCTTTCTTTGGCGCGCTCCGGGTTCATCACCGGGTTGTAATAACTGGTGCCCTTGAGCATGCCCACCAGCGTGGCGCTTTCGAGCACGTCGAGCTTGTCGGCCGACTTGTCGAAATAGGTCCGCGCCGCCATCTCGATGCCGTAGGCGTTGTAGAGGAAAGGCACGGTGTTCAGGTAGGTCTCCAGGATCTCGTCCTTGCTGTAGATCGCCTCGATCTTCAGCGCGGTGATGATCTCCTTGAACTTGCGCGTCAGGCTGCGCGAGCGGCCCACTTCTTCCGGATACAGGTTGCGCGCCAGTTGCTGCGTGATGGTCGAGCCGCCCTGCAGGTCGCCGCCAAAGGTGCGCAGCACGGCGCCGCCTATGCGGGTGAAGTCCAGACCGTGGTGCTCATAGAAACGGTGGTCCTCGGTCGCGATCAGGGCTGCCACCACATTGGGCGAGATATCGGCCAGCTTGATGCGGTCGCGGTTGGCGCGCTTGAACAGCGCCAGTTCCTTGCCGTCGGCCGACAGCACCATGGCCGGCTGCTGCGTGCGCGACTGCTGGATGTCGCGAATGCTGGGCGTGAAAGGAATCAGCAGCAGGAAATACAGCACCAGCAGCGCGGGCAGCGCCGCCAGCGCCAGCAGGACACCACGCCGCGTGGGATGGCGCAGGTGCCAGGCGGCCCGGCTGGCCCATGCCGTGACGGCGGGCCGGATGCGTTCGTAAAGCTTGTTCATCGGTAGAGCGTTTTCATCGCTTGCCAGTGTAGGCGCTTGGGCCAGCCCGCCGTTACGGGCTGTGACACAGGCGCAGGGCGGCTCCGTCGCCGGTCAGGCCTTCTTGAGCGGCTGCAGGCCGGCGAACTGCGGGTAGTGGCGCAGGGTGACCGGGCCG
>CBFGNA010000395.1:0-3075 GCA_965650045.1 uncultured Polaromonas sp. | reverse complement strand
GCTGGCCTTTTTCATTCCCTTCGCATTCCTCTTTGGCCCGGCGGTGGCCGGCCACAGTCTGGCCCACGCGCTGGTCGCTGAATACATCCCCTTCATCATCCTGCTGACGGCGCTGTTCACGGTGGCCGGCGGGATTTTCATTCGGGGCAACCTGCACGGCAGTCCCGGCCTCAACGCCGGGTTGCTGCTCATCGGCGCCGTGCTGGCCAGTTTCATGGGCACCACGGGCGCGTCCATGCTGATGATCCGGCCGCTGATCCGCGCCAACGACAACCGCAAGCACAGCGCCCACATCGTGGTGTTTTTCATCTTCATCGTCTCCAATGCCGGCGGGTCGCTGACCCCGTTGGGTGACCCGCCACTGTTCCTCGGTTTCCTCAAGGGCGTGGACTTTTTCTGGACGGTGCAACACATCTTTCCCGAAACCCTGTTCCTGATCGGCAGCCTGCTGCTCATTTTTTACCTGCTGGACAGCTGGTACTACCGCAGGGAGGGCGTCACGCCGGTGGATCCCACCCCGGATACACCGCGCCTGGGCTTTGACGGTGCTTTCAACTTCGCCCTGCTGGCAGCAGTTGCGGGGCTGGTGTTGCTCAGCGGCCTCTGGAAATCCCCGGTGGTGTTTGATGTGTATGGCACGGAAGTGGGCCTGCCCGGTCTTGTGCGCGATATCGGGCTGATCGCGGTCACGCTGCTCTCGCTCAAACTGACGGCGTCCAGGGTGCACGAAGACAACCAGTTCTCCTGGGGACCGATGGCCGAGGTGGCCAAGCTGTTTGCCGGCATTTTCCTCACCATCATCCCGGTGATCGCCATGCTCAAGGCCGGCACCAGCGGCCCTTTCGGTGCGGTGGTTTCGTCCGTGACGCGGGCGGACGGCCAACCCGATCCGGCGATGTACTTCTGGGCCAGCGGTGCGCTGAGTTCCTTCCTCGACAATGCGCCAACTTACCTGGTGTTTTTCAACACGGCAGGCGGTGATCCGCAGGTCCTCATGACCACGCTGGCCCCGACACTGGCTGCGATTTCCGCCGGGGCGGTTTTTATGGGCGCCAATACCTACATCGGCAATGCGCCCAACCTGATGGTCAAGGCGATTGCCGAAGACCGCGGTGTCAAAATGCCCAGCTTCTTCGGCTACATGGCCTGGTCAGGCGCCGTGCTGATACCGCTGTTTGTCGTGATGACTTTCATCTGGTTCCGCTAATCGTTTCCCCTTCAAGACCCAAGAGACCATTATGAGCAAACCCAAAATACTTGTCGCCCGTGCCATCTTCCCGGAAGTCATCAGCCGCCTGGAGCAACACTTCGAGGTCGAGTCCAACCAGTCTGATGCCGTCTGGACGAAAGCGGAACTGACCGCGAGACTCAAGGGAAAGGCCGGCGCTTTCACGACAGGTGGCGACCGCATTGATGGCGAAGTGCTGGCGGCGTGCCCCGAGCTCCGGATCTGCGCCAACATGGCGGTGGGTTACAACAATTTCGACATCGATGCGATGACGGCGGCTGGCGTGCTGGCCACGAATGCGCCCGATGTCCTGACCGAAACCACGGCCGACTTTGGCTTCGCGCTGCTGATGGCGACGGCCCGCCGCGTGACCGAAAGCGAACATTACCTGCGCGCCGGGAAATGGGACAGATGGAGTTTCGACCTGTTTGCGGGCTCCGACATCCATGGCAGCACGCTGGGTGTGCTCGGAATGGGCCGCATCGGGCAGGGGATTGCCAAACGCGGCGCACACGGCTTTGGCATGAAGGTGATTTACCACAACCGTTCGCGCCTGGATGCCGCGCTGGAAGCCGAGTGCAAGGCCAGCTATGTGAGCAAGGAGGAGCTGCTCAAAATCGCCGACCATGTGGTGCTGGTGCTGCCGTATTCGCCGGCCTCGCACCACACGATTGGCGCGGCCGAACTGGCGATGATGAAACCAACGGCCACGCTGGTCAACATTGCGCGCGGCGGTATTGTGGACGACGCGGCGCTGGCCAAGGCCCTGCGCGACAAAACCATTTCTGCTGCCGGACTGGACGTGTTCGATGGCGAACCCAAGGTCCATCCCGATTTGCTGACGGTTCCCAACATAGTGCTGACGCCGCACATCGCCAGCGCCGCCGTGCCGACCCGCCTGGCCATGGCGAACCTGGCGGTGGACAACCTGATTGGTTTCTTCAAGGACAAAAAACCGCTGACACCGCTGAACCCCGCGGTGTTGAACGGATAAGGACCGGCCTTGATCGAACTGTGGATACTGATCGCGCTGGCGCTGGCCATCCTGCTGGCCGTCATGGTGCTGCTGTTGCGCAAGCCGGCGGGGCAGGACAGCGGCCGCGCCGAGCTGCTGGCCGCCAACGAGCGGCTGGAGCGCGAGCTGCGGCGCGAGATCAGTGAATCCTCGCGCGGCGCGCGCCAGGAGATGACGCACAGCCTGGCCACCTTCCAGGAAACCCTGGTCAAGCAGGCCGCAGAAGCCACGCGCACGCAGAACACGCAGATCAACGCCTTTGCCCAGCAACTGACCTTGCTGCAGAAAACCCTCTCGGACACCCTGAGCACGCAGCTGCAGTCGGTCAGCGAGTCCAACGCCAGGCGCATGGTCGAGGTGCGCGAGACGCTGGAGCAGCAGCTGGCCCAGCTGCAGCAGACCAATTCGGCCAAACTCGACGAGATGCGCAAGACGGTGGACGAGAAGCTGCAGACCACGCTGGAAGCGCGCTTGGGCGAAAGTTTCAAGCAGGTGGCCGACCGGCTGGAGCAGGTGCACAAGGGCCTGGGCGAGATGCAGTCGCTGGCGGTCGGTGTGGGCAATTTGCAGCGCGTGCTGACCAACGTCAAGACACGCGGCGTTTTTGGCGAGGTGCAGCTGGAGGCCCTGCTGGAGCAGGTCCTCACGGCCGACCAATACGCCAGGCAGGTGGAGACCAAGCCGCGCAGTGGCCAGCGCGTGGACTTTGCCATCCGCTTTCCGGGGCGCGGCGATGATGGTTCGCCGGTCTGGCTGCCGATTGACGCCAAATTCCCCCGCGACGATTACGAGCGCCTGCTCGACGCGCATGAACGCATTGATGCCGGTGCGG
>CBFGNA010000394.1:0-3088 GCA_965650045.1 uncultured Polaromonas sp. | reverse complement strand
TTTTTTCAGCGCCGCAACGCTGGCCTTGATCAGGAAGGCCAGCATGGTGACCTTCAGGCCGGATTTTTCGTTGTCCTTGTTGGTAGCCACGCGGAAGGCTTCCAGGTCGGTGATGTCGGCGTCGTCATGGTTGGTGACGTGCGGGATCATCACGTAGTTGCGCACCAGATTGGCGCCGCTGATCTTCTTGATGCGCGGCAGGTCCTTGCGCTCGACCGGGCCGAACTTGGTGAAGTCCACCTTGGGCCAGGGCAGCAAATCGAGGCCAACGCCACCACCAGTGGCAGCCGCGGGCGCTTTCGCCGACTGGGCCTGGGTGCGCACATCGCCAGCCATCACCGATTTGGTAAAGGCCTGCACGTCGTCCTGGGTGATGCGACCCTTGGGACCGCTGCCCTTGACCTCGGCCAGCGGCACACCCAGCTCGCGCGCGAACTTGCGCACCGAGGGCGAGGCGTGCGGCAACTGGCCGGTGGGGGTGGACGGTTCATGGGCGGGCACGGCAGCGGCAGGTGCCGCGGCTGGTGCGGAAGTGCTGGCGGCGGCTGGCGCAGCGGCCGCGGCCGCGGGCGCGGGTGCAGGCGATGGGGCGGACGCAGCCGGAGCCGGAGCCGGCGCGCTGCCTGCCGCGGCTTCGAGCACCAGCAACACGTCGCCGATATTGATCTTGTCGGCCAGCTTGACCTTGAGCTCCTTGATGACACCCGCGTGGCTGGACGGGATTTCCATCGAGGCCTTGTCGGACTCGACCGTCACCAGTGACTGCTCGGCCTTGACGGTGTCGCCGACCTTGACCAGCACCTCGATCACGACCACATCCTTGAAGTCGCCGATGTCGGGCACACGCACTTCGACGCTGCCGCCGCCAGCCGCTGGCGCTGCTCCTGATTTGGTAGCTGCCTGCGCAGGCTGGGCGGGGGCTGCAGCCTTATTTGACTCTGAAGCGGGAGGCGGGGCCGCGGCGGGTGCTGCTGCACCGCCGGCTTCCAGCACCAGCACGACAGACCCCTGCTTGACCTTGTCACCCAGCTTGACCTTGAGCTCCTTGACCACGCCGGCCTGGCTGGACGGGATCTCCATCGAGGCCTTGTCGCTTTCGACGGTGAGCAGACTCTGGTCGGCCTGGATGGTGTCGCCGGGTTTGACCAGCAGTTCAATGACGGTGACCTCGTCGAAGTCGCCGATGTCGGGAATGGTGATGTCTGCCAATGCCATGTTCTTGTCTCCGTTCGCTCGTTCGTGCGCTGTGCTCAGGCGTAGAGCGGGTTGATCTTGTCGGTGTTGATGCCGTATTTCCGGATCGCCTCGGAGACCCGGGCGGCCGGCACCGCGCCGTCGTCGGCGAGCGCTTTCAGCGCAGCGACCACGATGTAATGGCGGTTGATCTCGAAGTGTTCACGCAGCCGGCTGCGGAAGTCGCTGCGGCCGAAGCCATCGGTACCCAGCACCCGGTAGGTCCGGTCTTTGGGCACAAAAGGCCGGATCTGCTCGGCATAGGCTTTCATGTAATCGGTGGAAGCGACCACCGGGCCGGCGCTGGCCGACAACTGTTGCGTCACAAAGGGCACACGCGGCGTGTCTTCGGGATGCAGCAGGTTCCAGCGGTCGGCATCCTGGCCGTCACGCGTCAACTCGTTGAAGCTCGGGCAGCTCCAGACACCGGCGGCCACGCCCCAGTCCTTTTCCAGCAGTTCTTGCGCGGCAATGCTTTCGCGCAGGATGGTGCCGCTGCCCAGCAGTTGCACGGTCGGCGCCTTCTTGTCCAGGGCGGGGGCCTGCTTGCACAAATACATGCCCTTGATGA
The DNA here is from genome assembly GCA_965650045.1 of uncultured Polaromonas sp. Taxonomy (GTDB): domain Bacteria; phylum Pseudomonadota; class Gammaproteobacteria; order Burkholderiales; family Burkholderiaceae_C; genus Polaromonas. The sequence continues at coordinate 1,284 of CBFGNA010000394.1, read as the reverse complement.
TCTGCTCTTCGGTGCCGGGCTGCAGGCCGGGCATGGCGTAGTTTTCGTTGAGCAGGGTCAGGTAGAAATACACATTGTCCTGGCGCTCGACCATACGTTTGAGGCCGTGGTGCAGGATCACGCCGACCTCATGCGCAAAGGTCGGGTCGTAGGAGATGCAGTTCGGAATCGTGCCGGCCAGGATGTGGCTGTGGCCGTCTTCGTGCTGCAGGCCTTCGCCGTTGAGTGTGGTGCGGCCGGAGGTGCCGCCCAGCAGAAAGCCGCGCGCCTGCATGTCACCAGCCGCCCAGGCCAGGTCGCCCACGCGCTGGAAGCCGAACATCGAGTAGTACACGTAGAACGGGATCATGATCCGGTTGTTGGTGCTGTACGAAGTGGCTGCAGCGATCCAGCTGCTCATGCCGCCGGCCTCGTTGATGCCTTCCTGCAGGATCTGTCCCTTTTTGTCTTCCTTGTAATACATCACCTGGTCTTTATCGACCGGGGTGTACTGCTGGCCATCGGGGTTGTAGATGCCGATCTGGCGGAACAGGCCTTCCATGCCGAAAGTGCGCGCCTCATCGACCAGGATGGGCACGACGCGCGGGCCCAGCGCCTGGTCGCGCAGCAGCTGCGTGAGGAAACGCACATAGGCCTGGGTCGTCGAAATTTCGCGGCCTTCGGCGGTCGGCTCGATCACCGACTTGAAGGTTTCCAGCGCCGGCACGGTGAAACTTTCGTCGGCCTTGACACGGCGGTGCGGCAAATAGCCGCCCAGGGCCTTGCGGCGCTCATGCAGGTACTGCATCTCGGGCGTGTCGTCGGCCGGTTTGTAGAAAGGCAGGTCGGCGAGCTGGCTGTCCGGGATCGGGATGTTGAAGCGGTCGCGAAAGGCCTTGATGTCCTCGTCCGACAGCTTCTTGGTCTGGTGGACGTTGTTCTTGCCCTCGCCGATCTTGCCCATGCCAAAACCCTTGACGGTCTTGACCAGCAGCACGGTGGGCTGGCCCACGTGGTTGACGGCAGCGTGGAAAGCCGCATAGACCTTTTGCGAATCATGGCCGCCGCGGCGCAGCTCGAAGATGTCCTCGTCGCTCATCTTGGCGACCATCTCCAGCGTCCGCGGGTCCTTGCCGAAGAAGTGCTTGCGCACGTAGGCGCCGTCGTTGGCCTTCATGGCCTGGTAGTCGCCATCGACCGTGTCCATCATGATCTTGCGCAGCGCGCCGTCCTTGTCGCGCGCCAGGAGCGGATCCCAGTTGCTGCCCCACAAGAGCTTGATGACGTTCCAGCCGCCGCCGCGGA
>CBFGNA010000393.1:0-3090 GCA_965650045.1 uncultured Polaromonas sp. | reverse complement strand
CACGCGCGCCCGCGTCAGGAAGTCATCACCGAAGTCGGTGCGGACGCTGACGGCGGTGGTCCACCCGCCCGAGCCGGCCGAAGCCGGGGCGGCCCGCAGCGCGCTGTACACCGACTGCAGGGCCGCATCCAGGCCGGCGTCGGTGTCAGGCCGGGCGGAGATCGCCTGGCGGGGCGGGTTACGTGCCAGCATGGAAGCCAGCACGCGCAGATACTCCCCGGCTTCCGGCACGTCGGTGCGGCGGCCATCCAGCAAGACATCCAGGCGCGAAAGCGCCGGCGCACCGTCGGGGCGGGACAGGGTGAACTGGTCCTGCAGCACATGCACACGCGCCAGGTCTGCCACATCGTGGTCCACCAGGATGCGGCCAATGATCCAGACATCGTCGCCCGGCGCACTGACGACATGCATGCCCGCCGGTGCCTGCCCCTTCCACGACGGCCCGTGCACAAAAATCCGCTGCTGCGCACCGCCCGTGGTGCGGCGTCCCGCGTAAGCCCAGGGGTTGGTCCAGGCGTCGAGAAAACCGAGCGTCCAGTAGCGGTCGCCCATCTCCGGCACATGGATGACGACCGGCCCCGCGGACAGATCCAGCCAGGCGTTGGTGAACAGCGTGTCGTTGTTGGGGGTGACGACCTCACGGTCTTCCGGCCCGCGCAGGCGCCGCGTGTGGGTGAACTGGTTGACCCAGCGCAGGGTGGAGGCCGGCCCGTCGCCGGCAAATCCACGCACCGGATGCCTGCGAGCCGTATTGGCCGAACGCATGCGCGCCATCTCGAACAGCGGCAGGGTTTCGAGCACAAACGGGTCCAGCACCCCATCCTGCGCAGGCGCCGCGCAGGCGCGGCCCACCAGCACCGCATCGAGCGCCGCCCCACCCCGGCCTTGCGGCAGCACGGTGAAAGGATTGACCTCCACCGCCTCCAGCGAATCGCCGGCAGCCACCGCAAAATCCGACAGGCTCACGATGGCCTGTGCCAGCGCCTCCACGTCGGCCGGCGGCGCACCACGAAAGCCGTGGAACAGCGCGCTGGTCTTGAGTTCGCCGGTCATGGCGCGGGCCTGGTGGATATCCACCGGCACCACCCGAAAGCTGACATCGCGCAGCAGTTCCACATTCACACCCCCCGCGCCCAGCATCAGGATCGGTCCCAGCACCGGATCGCGGTGTATGCCCAGAATACATTCGACCCCGCCCCTGACCATGGCCGCCACCAGCACGCCATCGACTTGCGCCTGCGGATGCGCCGCATCCACGCTGCGCACGATGGCGTCGTAAGCCAGGCCTGCGGCTTTTTCATCAGCAATGCCCAAGACCACGCCGCCGGCATCACTCTTGTGCAGGATGTCTTTGGAAAGCACCTTCATCACCACCGGAAAACCGATGTCACGGGCTGCGGTCATCGCCGCTTCCCGCGTGTCCACCGCCTGGCTGGCCGCGCTGGGCAGGCCGTGCGCGCGCAACAGCGCCAGCGCGTCCGCCTCGTGGTAGTTGCCGGGCCGCAGCGTGATACAGCCCGCCAGCGCCGCAGCGGCCGGCGCTGCAGCCTGATCCCTGGCCTGGGCTGCAAAAAAGTTCATGGCGGCCAGCACGCGAATTGCGCGCCCGGGCTCACTGAAGCTGAGGCATCCCAGCGCCTGCAGCGCAGCCTGTTGCGGGGCGGTCGTCAGGCTGCTGAAGATCAGCAAGCGGTCCGGATAAGCCTGCCGGAGTTGCCGGGCCACCTGAAGCTGGGTGTGTTGCAGGCTGGGCGTGAGCCCGGCCGCCGCCAGAAACACCAGCAAGCTGCCGTAGTCACCTTCGCCCAGCATGGCATCGGCCGCCAGCCCCAGCAGGTCGGGTTCGGAAGTGATCTGGCCGGTGATATCGACGGGGTTGCGCGTGGCGGCGAAAGGCACCCGCGCGAGGATGCGGTCGCGCGCCGGCGCCGCCAGCGGCGCCAGTTCCAGCCCGGCATCGTGCGCATCGTCGGACATCAGCACCCCCACGCCACCGGACACCGTCAGCAGGCCGACCCGGGGATTGGCCGGCAGCACCGACACGGACAGGCAATGCGCAACATCAAAAAATTCATCGATGGAGCGCGCGCGCCACACGCCGTATTGCCGGAACAGCGCGTTGAACGCCGCGTCGTCACCGGCCAGCGCCGCCGTGTGCGAGGCTGCCGCCTGCGCGCCCAGCTCGGTCCGTCCGACCTTCACGACCACCACCGGTTTGCGCGCCTGGCGGGCCAGATGCAGGGCGTTTTTCAGCTTGGCGCCATCGCGGCAGCCTTCCATGTAAGCCATGATCACGCGGGTGGCCGGGTCCCGCGCCATCCAGGCGATGCAGTCGGCCACGTCGATGTCGGCTTCGTTGCCGGTGGCCACCCACATCGACAGGCCGACATTGCGCTCCCGCGCCATGCCATAGGCATACGCCCCGAAGGCGCCGCTCTGGCTGGCAATGCCGACCGCGCCGGAAGGGGCCAGGCCGCCGGAGACGACCGGCGAAAAGGTGGCATAGACCCGGCGGTCCGCATTCATGAAACCCAGGCAATTGGGCCCCAGCAGGCGGATGCCGGCTTCCCGCGCCCGCGCAGCGAAGCGCTGCTGCGCGCGTGTGCCGTCTTCGCCGGTTTCGGCAAATCCGGCGGTGAACATGACAATGCTTTTGACCCCCGACGCCACCGCATCTTCCAGCGCGGTGAAGGCGTGCTGCGCCGGCACCGCAAAAATGGCCAGATCCACAGGCTGACCCACCGCACGCAGGCTCGGGTAGGCGCGCAGGCCCTGCACCTGTGGCTGTGTCGGGTGGATGGGATAGATGGCGCCGGCAAATTCCTGTTCAATCAGGTAACGCAGCGGGATGGCGCCGGTCTTGACACCGCCGGCGGAGGCGCCGACGACGGCAATGGATGAGGGCGAAAAAAAGGCATCGAGGCTGGCATCAAAATCGGATGGGGTCACGGCTGGCAACGCTTGTGGAATGAAGGCGTCAAGATAGCCAGCGCACGCTTATAAGGCAAGACGGCATTTCCGGTTCATCGATCACTTTTTCCGATAGGTCTCCATGGCCGTCCAGGCACGCGCGAAATCCTGCGTGAAACG
>CBFGNA010000392.1:0-3094 GCA_965650045.1 uncultured Polaromonas sp. | reverse complement strand
GCGGGCGCTGGGCCGGGTTGCCGCGCCGCTGGTGCAGGCGGTGCAGGCTTTCGGGCTGTTCGGTTTTGCACCTTTCCAGGCGCGTTTTGCGGCGCGCGACGCGCTGGCCGGACGCGCGGTTCAGCTGTCCGACGGCACCGCGGGCATTGCCCATGGCGTCGGCGAAACCGGCGCGCTGCTGGTGCATACTGCGGCTGGCATGAAAGAAATCACCAGCTCCGAAGTCAGCGTCAGGCCCGTGCCCCCGGGGAGTGGCCGTCCATGCTGAGGCTGCTGGTGCTGGCCCTGGTGCTGGCCAACGCCGGGTACTGGGCGTGGTCCCAAGGCCTGCTGGCGGCCTATGGCGTGGCGCCCGCCGTGCAGTCAGAACCGCAGCGGCTGGCCACCCAGATCCGGCCCGAAGCGATCCGCCTGCTGACGCCTGACGAAGCCAAAAAACTCGAAGCCAGCCCCGCACCGGCCCCGGCTGCCTCGGTGGCCACTGCGGCACAGACCACCGAATGCCTGCAGGCCGGCCTGTTCACGGAAGAGCAGACCGCCGCCTTGCGCCCCGCGCTGGAGGCGGCACTGCCGTCCGGCAGCTGGCAGTTTGAAAGCAGCGTCGAACCGGCGCGCTGGATTGTCTACATGGGCAAGTACGCCAAGGAAGAAGTGCTCGCTAAAAAACGCGGCGAACTGCGCCAGCTCGGCGTTGCCTTCCGCCCCGTCACCAACCCGGCGCTGGCGCCCGGGCTGGCGCTGGCCAGCTTTCCCGCGCAGGCCGATGCCGAAAAGGAGCTTGCGCGCATTGCCACCAAGGGGGTGCGCACCGCGCGCGTCACGCAGGAGCGCGCCGAGGCGCGCGGCCAGACCCTCAAGTTCGGCGCGGTGGACGCGGCGCTGCGGGCGCAGCTCGACAGCCTCAAGCCGCAGCTCGAAGGCAAGCCGCTGCAGTCCTGCTCCTGAACTTTTGCCAGGCGTTGGCGCGGGCTGGAGCCTGGTCCGCGTGGGCATCTTCAAGCCCTTTTCCATTCTTTTTTGCTCCCTTTTTAATAGCTGCCAACGCTTGCCAGTCAAGGGCTACAGGCCTTTTTTGCTTGAAACTCCCGCGTTCTCCCCTTGCCAGCCCCTGCACCCACACAGCCCGCTGGGGCAGAAGCCATGGCGGCACGCAGAGGCCGCCGGCCATCGTGTACGCTTGCCGCCATGACTTCTGCTCCCGCGCATCCGGCCAGCCCGCCCTCCGTTCCGCCCTCCAGCCGCACCGTCTGGACCATGCTGCTGGCCCTGACCACGGCCTTTGCGCTGAGCCAGTCCTACCGCAGTGTGGCCGCCATCATGGCCACGCCCCTGCGCAACGATTTCGGGCTGAGCGCACAGGCGCTGGGCCTGTTTGCCGGCGCCTACCACTTTGCCTTCGGCGCCATGCAGCTGTTCATGGGCATAGGCATCGACCTGCACGGCGTGCGGCGCACGGTGCTCACGGCTTTCCCGGTGGCGATTGCGGGATCGGCCGTGTCGGCCATGGCGACGAGTTACCCCATGCTGGTGGCCGGCCAGGTGCTGATCGGCATTGGCTGCGCGCCGGCCTTTCTGGTCTGCACCGTGTTCATCGCGCGCAACATGCCGGCCAGCCGCTTCGCCGCCATCTCCGGCATCACGCTGGGTCTGGGCGGTATCGGCATGTTGCTGACCGGCACACCACTGGCCTGGCTGATCGAAGCCTCGTCCTGGCGCATGGGTTTCTGGGTGCTGGGCGGCATCGCGGCGCTGTCGTGGCTGCTGATCTGGGCCGTCGTGCACGAGCCGGTGCAGGCCATCCACACCCCGCAGCCGCGCGAATCGGTGCGCCAGGCGCTGGCCGGCTTCGGCGCGCTGTTCACGCTGCCGCACACGCTGGGCATCATGCTGCTGGCCTGCGTCGGTTATGCCTCCTTCATCGCGCTGCGTGGCCTGTGGCTGGGCCCGCTGCTGATGGAGCGCCACGGCTTTTCGCTGGTGCAAAGCGGCAACGTCGCGCTGGTGATGTCGCTGGCCTCGCTGTTTGGCCCGCCGCTGTTCGGCCGCCTTGATCCGGGGCCGCTGCACCGCCGCCGCTGGATCACCGGCTTCACCCTGCTGCTGGCCGCGCTGTTTGCCGCGTTTGCGATGACCCACAACACATTCATCGACGTTGTCGGGCCGGTGGTCATCGGCTTGCTCTCGGGCTTCATGGTGCTGCAATACGCCGACGTGCGCTCGTCCTACCCGGCGGCCATGACCGGCCGCGCCATGGCGGTGTTCACCATGGCCATCTTCCTGGGCGTGGCCGCGATGCAATGGTTCACCGGCCTGGTGGCCTCCGTGGCGTCCAGCTACGGCGCCGAGCCCTACACGGCCGTGCTGGCGGCGATTGCCCTGCTGCTGGCCCTGGGCGCGCTGGCCTTCCGGGTGCTGCCGCAGCCCCCGCCGGCGCAGCCGGCCTGAGCCTGCCACGCCTGGGCCAATTTGCTCACTTATTCATAGCTGTCAGCGCTTGCTGCGCAAGGGCTACAGCCCGATTTAACCATCAAGACCACCCCCACCCAACGCAGCGGCGGAAGTGCGGCGCGGCGCTATCCGCATGGTCCTACACGCCGCGCCTCGCTTCTCCGATAGCCCGCCAGTGGCGCGCGGTGGATGCTCTGTTGTCTTCGGGCCTGACCCGGCAAGTCAACACCGCTCCTTCCTAGCGCCACTTTTTTGAAAGACCACTATGGGCATTCTCTGGACCATCCTCATTGGCTTCATCGTCGGCATCGTCGCCAAGTTCCTGATGCCCGGGCGCGACCCCGCCGGCTTCATCATCACCGTCATCATCGGCATCGTCGGCTCGGTGATTGCCACTTACCTGGGCCGCGCGCTGGGCTTTTACCAGGTCGGTGAATCCGCGGGCTTCATCGCCGCGGTGCTGGGCTCCATCATCCTGCTGGTCATTTACCGCGCAGTCACCGGCAAACGCGGCTAGCTTCGGGGCCTTTGCGCCATGAAGCTCAAAGCCACCTGCCACCTGACCGTCAACAGCGTGGGCGACTGCCCCATCGTCGCCATGCTGCGCCCGCGCAGCGGCGCAGCGCAATGGATCATCACGGACCGC
>CBFGNA010000391.1:0-3096 GCA_965650045.1 uncultured Polaromonas sp. | reverse complement strand
GTTTCGGCACACCGCCGGCTTCCAGCCAGGCGTGGCAGGTGCCCAGCGTGGGATGGCCGGCAAAAGGCAGCTCACCGCCGGGCGTGAAGATACGCACGCGGTAGTCGGCCGAGGGCTCGGTGGGCGGCAGCACGAAAGTCGTTTCGGACAGGTTGGTCCACTGCGCAAAACGCTGCATCGCTGCGTCATCCAGGCCGCTGCCGTCCAGCACCACGGCCAGCGGGTTGCCGAAGTAGGGCTGATCGGTGAAGACATCGACTTGCTTGAATGGACGGGTTTTCATGGGTGGCCTGAAGCAGGAAAAAAATCAGCTGAGCTGCAAATCCAGCACGCCCTTGCTGGCCTGGCGTGCGCGGATGCTGTCGTACCAGCGCTCGATGTGCGGCCGGCTCTGGCGCTGCTGCGGCAGGCCGAACCAGCGGTGGATTTCGCAGGCGATGGGAATGTCGGCGACGGTGAAGCGCTCGCCGACCATGAAGCTGCGCTGCGCCAGGTGCGCGTCGAGCACCGCCATCAGCGCCTCCACGGCGGCGTTCGATTCCTCGACGACGGCCGCATTGCGTTGCTCGGGCGGTGTGCGCACCAGTTGCCAGAAGCCGGGGCGGCTGGCCGGGTTCAGCGCGGTCTGCTGCCAGTCCATCCAGCGTTCGGCATCAAATTGCTCACGCAGCTCGGTCGGGTACATGTCGCCGGCAGAATATTTTTTGCACAGATAACGCACGATGACGTTCGACTCCCACAGCACATAGCCTTCGTCCTCGATCACCGGCACCAGCGAGTTCGGGTTCAAGGCCATGTATTCCGGCGTCTTGACCACGCCGAACAGGCCGCCGGCCTCGGTGCGCTGAATGTCCAGCGCGAGTTCCTGCGCGGTCCAGACGACCTTCTTGACGTTGATGGAGCTCATGCGCCCCCAGATTTTCAACATCTATTTCGCTCCTGCTGTTTCCGCCGCATTCCGCTCGCCCTGAGCCTGTCGAAGGGCCGCAGGAAAATTCTCGCGGATGGCGGCAGCGAGGGCGGCCACACCGATGTTGATTTGCTCCACGCTGGCCGTGACAAAGGACAGGCGCAAGGTGCGCTCATCGGCCTTGTCGGCGTAAAAAGCGGCGCCGGGCACAAAGGCCACGTTTTTATCGACCGCTTTGGGAAGCAGCTCGACCGCGTTCATGCCGGCCGGCAAACGCGCCCACAAAAACATGCCACCGTCGGGGGTGTTCCAGCTGACGCCTTCGGGCATCTCGCGCTTGAGCGCTGCCAGCATGGCGTCGCGCTGCGACTTGTAGAGGGCGCGAATCGTCGGCACGTGGCGGTCCAGGAAGCCGTCCTTCATGACCTCGGCCACCATGCGCTGGTTGAAGCCCGGGCTGTGCAGGTCGGCGGCTTGTTTGGCCTGCAGCAGCTTGGGGTACAGCGCTTTGGGCGCGACCAGAAAACCCAGCCGCAGACCAGGCGCCAGCACCTTGGAGAAAGAGCCGAGGTAGAGGCAGCCTTCCGGGTTGCGCGCTGACAGCGGCGGTGGTGGCGGCGTGTCGAACCACAAATCGCCATAGGGGTTGTCTTCGACGATGGGCAGGCCCAGCTCTGCGGCTTTGGCCGAGAGCGCCGCGCGGCGGGCTTCTGTCATGGTGCGGCCGGTCGGGTTCTGGAAGTTGGGCAGCACATACAGAAAGCGCGCCGGCCCGCTCGCCGCCGGGCCGCCCCAAGGCGAGCGAGCCCCCTCGGGGGGCAGCGCAGCAGACGAAGTCGCAAGCGTGGGGGCCATATTTGCTTTCATCGCGAGGTCATTCACATCAATGCCGTTGTCGTCGCTGGCCACGCTGATGACTTCCGGCTCCATCGGCGTGAAGGCCTGCAGCGCACCGAGGTAGGTCGGCGTCTCCACCAGGATGGGGCTGCCCTTGTCGATCAGGATTTTGGCCAGCAGATCCAGGCCCTGCTGTGAGCCGGTGGTGATCAGCACCTGCGCCGGATCGACCTTCCAGGGCAGCATGGCCGCCACCATCTCGCGCAACGGGCCATAACCTTCGCTGGCCGCGTATTGCAGCGCCGCCTGGCCGTCTTCACGCAGCACCCTGGCGCAGGCGTCGGAAAAAGCGCTGACCGGAAAGGTCTTGGGCGAGGGCAGGCCGCCGGCAAAACTGATGATGCCGGGCTTTTCCGTGACCTTGAGGATCTCGCGGATCACCGAGGGGTTCATTTTTTCCGCGCGTGCGGCCAGGTTCCATTGCATGTTGGGGGTGTCCATGGTTGTTGTCTTTCGTGTCCCGTTGTGGTCTGTCAATCCACGATAAACAGTGTCGCACCTTTGGGCGCGCTGGAGCGGTGTGCTTCGGCGCCGTCAGCCACCTGGTAACTCATGCCCGGCCGCAGCACAAACACGCTGCCGTTGTCGAGTTCGGTGTGCAACTCGCCGGCCAGGCACAGCAGGATATGGCCCTTGCTGCACCAGTGGTCCGACACGTAGCCGGGCGTGTACTCGACCCTGCGCACGCGGATGTCGCCGAACTGCCGGGTGCGCCAGAAAGCCTGCCCGGCCTGGGCCGGATGTTCGGTCGGGGGGATGGCTTCCCAGTCGGTGGTGCCAAAAGGAATATCCGTCATCTTCATGCGGCAGGCTCCAGTCGGGGGGTGTGCACCGGCATCTGTTTGCCGATGAAGACAGTGGCGATCACGGCCAGCCCGAAGCCGACCGTCACCGCGTCCAGCGACTCGCCGAGCAGCGGCACGGCAAACAGCATGGACAAAAAAGGCTGGACCAGTTGCACCTGGCTGACACGCACGGTGCCGCCCAGGGCCAGGCCGCGGTACCAGGCGAAAAAGCCCAGCCACATCGAAAACACGCCGAGGTAGGCGAAACCGGTCCAGGCGCTGGCCCGGATGGCTGTTTGCGGCCAGCTCAGCAGCGCCAGCGGGAGTGTCAGCGGCAGCGAAAGCAGCAGCGCCCAGCAGATCACGTGTTCGGCGCGCATGCGCTGCGACAGCCGTGCCCCCCAGCCGTAGCCGACGGCGGCGCAGGCCATCGCCGCCAGCAGCAGCAGGTCGGCCGGATGCGGCAGGTGGCCGGCGCCGCCGTGCAGCAGTGCGTAGGCGACC
>CBFGNA010000390.1:0-3098 GCA_965650045.1 uncultured Polaromonas sp. | reverse complement strand
CAACGCCCAGCCGGGCAACACCGGCACCAGCAATTGCGCCTGCTGCTCCGCAGCACTCAAGGAGTCAGGCAAAAAACTCATGCCGGTACCGGCCAGCATGGCCAGCTTCAGGGTCAGCAGATCGTCGGCCACATAACGCGGCTGGTGCTGCAGTAGAAACTCGCGGCCGTCCGGCCCCAGCAGGGTCCAGGCGGCGCGGCCGTCGACCCACGACATCGCCACGGTGTCGAGTTTGTGCAGGTCCTCCGGCGTTTCGGGCACGCCCTGGCGGCGCAGCAACTCCGGGCTGGCCAGCAATTGCCCGGTGCTGGCGCCCAGGTTCTTGACCACCAGGCTGCCGCTGTCGTCCAGCGTGGGCCGCACGCGCAGCGCGATATCCACCCCCTCTTCGACCAGGTCCACCACGCGGTTGGTCACGCGCATGTCCACCTTGACCTGCGGATACAAAGCCATGAAACGCGGCACCAGGTAACCCAGCGTGCTTTGCGCCAGCGTCACCGGGCAGCTGATGCGCAGGGTGCCGCGCGGCTCGACCTGCAGCTGTGCCACCGCTTCGTCAGCCGCCAGCGCCTCGTCGCGCATGGCGCTGCAGTGGCGCAGGTAAATCTCGCCAACCTCGGTCAGCGACAGCTTGCGGGTGGTGCGCTGCAGCAGCCGTGCACCCAGCCGTGCTTCGAGTTCGGCGACGCGGCGCGACAGGCGCGATTTGGGCAGGCCCAATGCGCGGCCAGCGGCGGCAAAACCGCCCCGCTCCACCACCTCGGCGAAATACAGCATGTCGTTCAGATCTTGCATGGCGCACTCTCATTGTCCTGTTGATAGAACAATGTATCGCGATTTTGCCGACTTATCAATCAATCGACCCACCCACACAATCTATCCATGGCTGAGATTCAGGTGAACCGGCCAACAACCTGTCCCCTCACTTCAAGGAATTCATCATGAGCAAGCTTCTTCACATCGACTCCAGCATCCTCGGCGGCAATTCAGTCTCCCGCCAACTCACCGCGCAAATCGTGTCGTCCTGGAAAGCCAGCCATCCCGGCACCGAAGTCAGCTACCTGGACCTGGCTGCCGAGGCGCCCAGCCACCTGTCGGCCGAATCGCTGGGTTTTCGCCTGCCCGCCGGCAGCGCACTGAGCGATGGTCAGAAACGTGAAAACGCTGTGTCCGAAGCCTTGGTGGCGCAGTTTCTGGCGGCCGATGTGATCGTGGTCGGTGCACCGTTGTACAACTTCAGCATCCCGACCCAGCTCAAGGCCTGGATTGACCGCGTGGCACAAGTCGGCCGCACCTTTGCCTATACCGAAAAAGGCCCGGTGGGCCTGGCTGGCGGCAAGACGGTGATCGTGGCGTCCTCGCGCGGCGGCATGTATTCGACCAGCGAGGCCGGCAACGCCACCGAACACCAGGAAAGCTACCTCAAGGTGGTGTTTGGCTTCTTCGGCATCACCGACGTGCGTTTTGTGCGCGCGGAGGGCCTGGCGATGGGCGAAGCGGCCAAAGCCAGCGCCCTGGCCGCTGCCGACCTGGAAATCAAGGCCGTGGCCGCCCAGGCCGCCAACCAGCCGACCGCCGCGCTGGCCGCATGAGGGCCTGGCGCTGAAATAAAAAAGCCCGCAGCTGCGGGCTTTTTTCATGCGCCAGCTTCAGGCGTGTTTTTTGACCCAGGCCACGTAGGCATCGACCCAGGATTGCAGGAATTTTTTGCTGGCCTCGCCAATGTTGCCGGCCTCGTCATACAGGCCTTCCTTGTTGTGGATGAAAGCCTCGGGCTGGCCCAGCGTGGGCATGTTCAGGTAGGCCAGGATGTTGCGCAGGTGCTGCTGCGCCAGTGCCGTGCCAATGGGGCCGACCGAAGCGCCGATGACGCCGGCCGGCTTGCCGGCCCAGACGCTTTTTCCGTAAGGCCGCGACGCATGGTCAATGGCGTTTTTCAACACACCAGGCACAGAGCGGTTGTACTCGGGCGTGAAGAACAACACGCCCTGTGCCGCACTGATCTCGCCCTTCAGGCGCGTCACCTGGGCCGAAGGACTGGCATCGTCGTCCTGGTTGTAAAGCGGCAGGTCGTCGATACGCACGTGGGTGAAGCTGAACTCCGCAGGAAACAGCTTTTCGAGGGCTTTGGCGAGCTGGCGGTTGAAAGAATCCTTGCGGATGCTGCCGACAACAACGGCAATCTGGTATTGGGCCATGGGGTTCTCCTGAAAAAAGATGGGGATGGGTCGCGCACGGGGCGGCAAGTCCATTATGCGAACTCTTCGCACGGCGTGCCGGCGGGATGCGAATTTTTACAGCCGCCACGGCCCGGGCGCGGGCCTACACTGGCGCAGCGCCCACCACCACACGCACACCCGCGCGCGCGAGGATCCCATGAAAAAGCCCGAAGATATTGCCAGCCACCCGCTCGACATGCCTTATGCATCGATGGACGAAGCGACGCGCAAGGTGGCGCGCCACATTGCGTCCCGCAAGCATATTTCCCGCAACACCGCGGACGACGAAGTCAGCACCCGCGGCCAGCGTGCAGCCGATGCCGTCGCGCGCTTCGGCGGGTCCTGGACCTTCATCATGCTGTTTGCCATCGTCCTGGTCGCCTGGGTGGTGCTCAACTCGCTGGTTCTGGTTCGTTACGGAGGCGGCTTTGATCCCTATCCCTACATCCTGCTCAACCTGTTTCTCTCGATGCTGGCATCGATCCAGGCACCCATCATCCTGATGTCGCAAAACCGCCAGGCAGAAAAAGACCGCCTGGTGGCGGCACACGACTACGAAGTCAACCTCAAGGCCGAGCTGGAGATCATGCTGCTGCATGAAAAAATCGACCTGCTGCGCGAAGGCCAGTGGAGTGAGTTGCTGCGCATCCAGCAGGAGCAGATCCGGTTGATGACGCAGTTGCGCGACACGCCGCCCCCGGCACCATGAACTCTGGCGGCACAATCACAGCTTTGATTTCAAGCTGGCGGCCTGGCTGCTGCGCTGACAACCGGCCCCCGCCCCACCCATGACCTCTTCCGGAAAAAATGACCTTCCCCCGTTGCCGGCGGACGACCTGGCCGCCGGCTACTACCGGCAGGCCCTCCACACGACGCTGC